>JAFAKB010000022.1 GCA_019235885.1 Candidatus Eremiobacterota bacterium
CGCGCGCAAGATCGCCGCGCACCTGCTCGAGGTTTCGCCCGACGACGTCGAGTGGGCCGACCAGGCCTTCCGCGTGCGGGGCGTTCCATCGAAGACGGTCACGATGAAGGACGTCGCGTTTGCGGCCTACACCAACCCCGGCGACAACGAGCCCGGCCTCGAGGCGACGTACTACTACGACCCGCCGAACATGACGTTCCCCTACGGCGCGTACGTCGCGGTCGTCGACGTCGACCGCGAGACCGGCTTCGTGAAGGTGCGGCGGTTCCTCGCGATCGACGACTGCGGCACGGTGATCAACCCGATGGTCGTCGAAGGCCAGATCCACGGCGGGCTGACCGAAGGGTTCGCAATCGCGTTCATGCAGGAGATCCGCTACGACGAGAGCGGGAACAACCTCAACACGAACTTCACCGAGTACTTGGTGCCGACGTCGCTCGAGACGCCGCACTGGGAGACGGCGAGCACCGTCACGCCGAGCCCGCACCACCCGATCGGCGCCAAGGGCGTCGGCGAGTCGCCCAACGTCGGCTCGCCGGCGGCGTTCGTCAACGCGGTGATGGACGCGCTCGCGCCGCTGGGCGTGACGCACCTCGACATGCCGCTCACGCGCGAGAAGGTGTGGCGCGCGTGCCGCGAGGCGGCGACCGCGTGAACCTCGAGTACGGCGGCCGCGAGCGGATCGACGCCGACCGCGACACCGTCTGGGCGTTCGTCAACGATCCGGCGAAGATCGCGGGCTGCATGCCCGACGTGCTGGAGTCGCACGTCGTCGACGAGCACACCTTCGACGCGGTCGTGCAGGTCGCGGTCGGCCCGGTGCGCGGCAAGTTCAAGTTCCACGTCGTGCTCGTCCCGCAGCCCGGCGGCGAGCACATGGACTTGAAAATCTCCGGCGGCGGGTTCGGCAGCGTCGTCGACCTGAACGCCGGCGCGGACGTCTCGGTGCAAGACGGCGCGACGGTGCTCGACTGGAAGGGCGTCGCGACGATGCGCGGCCCGCTCGCCGCGGTCGGCGGGCGCGTGATCGACGCGCAGGCCAAGCGCGTCATCACGACGACGTTCGCCAACGTGAAGACGCAGCTCGGCGCGACCGCGCTCGACACGGCCTAAGACGATGTCGTTCTACGAGCGGCTGGCCGAGCTGGAGCGCGAGCGCGCGAGCTTCGCGGTCGCGACGGTCGTCGCGCGCCGCTCGCCGGTCAGCTCGCATCTGGGCGACCGCGCGCTGATCTTCGCCGACGGCCACATCGACGGCTTCGTCGGCGGCTCGTGCTCGCGCGACATCGTGCGCCGCGAAGCGCTGCGCGCGCTGCGCAGCGGGCTGCCGCGGCTGGTGCAGATCCGGCCCGGCAGCGATCCCGCGCACGAGGGCGAGACGGTGAACGACGACTGCGTCGTCGTCGCGATGGGCTGCGCCTCGGAAGGCGCGGTCGACGTCTACCTCGAGCCGCACCTGCCGCACCCGCTCTTGGTCGTCGCCGGCGACACACCGGTCGCCGATGCGCTGGCGCGGATCGCCGCGCAGATTCCGTATGAGGTCGTGCGTGTGGTGCTCGAAGCCGAGCTCGCGGCGCTCGCGCCGATTCCGTCGGTGCGCACCATCGCGCTCGAATCGCTGCCGCGTCATCTCGACGAGACGGGCCGCGACCGGCGCGCGCACCTGGTCGCGGTCGTCGCCTCGCAAGGACATTATGACGAAGCCGCGCTCGCGCCGCTGCTGCGCGCCGAGCCGGCGTTCGTCGGACTGCTCGCCAGCCGCCGCCGCGCCGAGGCGGTGAAGTCGGCGCTCGCGCAGCAAGGACTCGCGCCCGCACTGCTGGCGCGTCTGCACGCCCCGGTCGGTCTCGACGTCGGCGCGCGCACGCCGGGCGACGTCGCGATCTCGATCGTCGCGCAGATCATCGCGACCGCGCCGTTCGCCGTCGACGACCCCGCGACGGCCCCGGTCGAGCACGCTCACTGCTGCGAGCACGAGCGCGCGTGACGGAGGGCGAGCTGCGCGAGCGCTTCGCCCGCCACGGCTACGTCGCGAACGACGACTTCGCGACCGGGATCGAGCTGATGCTCGCGCTGGAAAAGCCGCTGCTGATCGAAGGTCCCGCCGGCGTCGGCAAGACCGAGAGCGCGAAGGTGCTGGCGGAGGTGCTCGGCACGCGGCTGATCCGGCTGCAATGCTACGAAGGGCTCGACGCCGCCAGCGCGCTCTACGAGTGGAACTATCCCAAGCAGCTGCTGCGCATCCGGCTGACCGAGGAGAGCGGCGCGACGGCGCAGGCGCGCGAAGCGGAGATCTTCAGCGAGCCGTTTCTGCTGAAGCGCCCGCTGCTCGAAGCGATCACGCAGGAGCGCGCGCCGGTGCTGCTGATCGACGAGCTCGACCGCGCCGACGAAGCATTCGAAGCGTTTCTGCTCGAGCTGCTCGGTGAGTTTCAAGTGACGATTCCCGAATTGGGCACGATCCGCGCGCGCGAGCGGCCGGCCGTCGTGATCACCTCGAACCGCACGCGCGAGCTGTCGGACGCGCTGCGCCGCCGTTGTCTCTATCTCTGGCTCGACTACCCGACGCGCGCGGAAGAGCTGACGATCCTGCGCACCCGGCTGCCCGGGATCGACGCCCGGCTGGCGGAGCAGATCGCGCGGTTCATGGAGTTTTTGCGCGGCCAGCCGTTTCAGAAAGTGCCGGGCGTCGCGGAGAGCCTCGACTGGGCGCTCGCGCTCATCCGGCTGCACCGCGACGCCCTCGACGAGCAGACGCTCGAGCGGACGCTGGGGACGATTCTCAAGGTGCACGACGACTGGGAGCTGTTGCGTGCGCAGCGCGCGCGGTACGAGCCGTTGCTGAACGGCGGCGCGCAAGCCGCCAGCGACGCGGCCCCTGCGCCGGACTACGGTTTGGGGACGGTACGCGCGCGCCGCGGCTGAGGCGATGACGTTCTCCGAAAACGTCGCCGCGTTCACCGCCGCGCTGCGCGACGAGCACGGCTTCGGCGCCGGCCACGCGGCGACGCGCGACGCGCTGCGCGCGGCGGACATTCTAGGCGTTACCGAGGCGCGGCGGCTGCGCAGCGCCTTCCGCGCCGTCTACTGTGCGACGCCGGAAGAGGTCGCGCGCTTCGACGCCGCCTTCGACGCTTTCTTCCGCGCGCCGCGTGGCGTCGCGCAGCCGCATCTGCGCCCGCGCCACACCCGTCCGGATCCCGCCCAGCGACCGCGTGATGAGATCGTTCGCACCACCGAACGGCCTTCGCCCGCGGAGATGAACGACGCCGCCGTGACATGGCAGACGCTGCGCGCGCGCTACAGCGCGCGGGCCGCGCGCGGCGAACCGCCGCGAATTCAAACCGACGGCCTCGAAGAGATCGTCGCGGCAGCGGCGCGGATCGTGGCCGGCGTGCGGATCGCGCGCTCGCGCCGCCGGACGCCGCGGCGCAGCGGCTCGCGCATCGACCTGCGCCGCACGCTGCGTGCGAGCGTCGAGACGGCCGGCGAACCGGTCGACCTGCGCCGCACGGCGCGCACGCTGCGCGGCGCACGCTTCGTCGTGCTGATCGACGGCAGCCGGTCCGCGGCCGAGTTCGCCGGACCGGTGCTGCAGTTGGCCTACGCGCTCGTGCAGCGCTCGCGCCGCGCGAACGCGTTCGTGTTCAGCACGGCGCTGCGCGAGGTGACGCGCGCGCTGCGCGACCGTTCGATCGCCGGAGCGGTGCTCTCCGACCTCGGCGAAGCGTGGGGCGGCGGAACGCGCATCGGCGACAACCTCGCCGCTTTCGTGCGCGATGACGGCGGGCGGCTGCTCTCGCCGGAAACGATCGTGCTGATCTTCAGCGACGGGCTCGACGTCGGCGACCTCGACCGGCTGGCGCGCGCGATGCGCGAGCTGCAGCTGCGCTCGGCCGCCGTGATCTGGCTGAACCCGCACGCCGGCTCACCCGGCTTCACGCCCACGGCGCGCGGGATGCAAACGGCGCTGCCGTTCGTCACGCAGCTGCGCGCTGCGCGCGCCGCGCACGATTTCACCGCACTCGCCCGCGCGCTTACCCGGACGACGACCCGCGGGCGCTGAGGTTCAGCCGGCGGCCGACGCCGGCGCCGCTTCCAGCACCGCGCGCAGGTTCGCCACGGCTTGCGCAGACTCGCGCTCGATCCGGCGCCGGATCACCAGCGCGTCAAGGACCGCGAACAGCGCGTTCGGCAGCTCATACTCGAGCGTGCGCGTGAAGCGCGTTCCGCCGCCGCCGTCCGGCGTCAGCGCGTAGGTGATCGTCGCGCGCCCGCCGGCTTCCGGGCGCGCTTCGATGACCCAGCTCGAGGGCGCATCGCGGCGCAGCACGACCCATTCGCAAACGCCGTGCCGTCCGGCGACGACGAACTCCTCGGTGCAGCGCTCGCCGACGTCCTGCGAGTGCCCGGCATCGCCCGTCACCCGAATCGACGAGGGATGCCACTGCGGCCAGTTCGCCGGCGTGGTGACGTAGTCGAACACCTCGTCGGGAGAGCGGCGTATCGCCGCCTCCGAGCTGATGCGCGTCATCGTTCCTCCGTTCCGCAGCGGCGCGCGCTGCGCTCCCACAACGCTACGCAGAGGACGGCGGATTTCCCGGCGGGAGCGCGGGTCCGCGAGCCGAAAGCGCCCGACGAATAAATCGCCGTCGTTTCAGGAGGTACGCGTGGGGCGTCTTTTGCGCTGGGCCGGCTATGCGGCGATCGCGCTGGTGGTGATCGCGCTGATCGGATACGGCATCCTGGTGGTCGACTCGAACCGGGAGATCGCCGCGCCGACGACGGCCGTCCCGCCGGTGGGACAGCTCGGTCACCCCTCGCTCCAGCGCGGCAAGCACCTCTTCACCGCGGTCGCCGGCTGCATCGACTGCCACGGCGCCGACGGCGGCGGCGGGCCGTTCATCAGCCAGCCCGCGATGGCGATGCTGTACGCGCCGAACCTCACGCGCGGACCCGGCGGCGTCGGCGCCGTTTACTCCGACGCGGACTACGACCGCGCGATCCGGCGCGGAATCCGAGCCGACGGAACGCGGCTGCTGATCATGCCGTCGTGGGACTACGCCGTGCTGAGCGACGACGACGCCGCGTCGGTGATCGCGTACATCCGCAGCCTACCGCCGGTCGACCGCGCGACGCCGCGGGTGAAGCTCGGTCCGGTCGGACGCATGCTCGTCGCGACGCATCAGCTCCCCTTCGACGCGACGCGCATCGCCGACGAAGGGCTGTCCGCCACGCCCCCGCCGCCGCCCGGGACGACGTTGGGCTACGGTGAATACCTCACCCGCGTCGCCGGCTGCCAAGCCTGTCACGGGATTCACTTCTCGGGCGGCCACCTCGCCGGCCCGCCCGACGTCCCGGCGGCGGCGAACATCACCCCGACCGGGATCGGCACGTGGGACGAGACGCAATTCTTGCGGACGCTGACGACCGGCAAAGACCCGAACGGTCATTATCTCAACGACTTCATGCCGTGGCGCACGATCAAGTACATGACCGACGACGAGCTCATCACGATCTTCAACTACCTCAAACGCGTCCCGCCCCGTCCCACCGGCACCGGGTGACGGTTGCGTGCGGTGGTGAACGCATGCCGATGATCGTTCAGGCCGCGACCGGCCTGGTATTCGCGACGGTGCTCGGCGGCCTGATCGGTTTCCAGCGCCAGTACACGCAGAAACCGGCGGGGATTCGCACGCACGCGCTGGTCTCGCTCGGCTCGTGCGCATTTGCGGAGTACTCCGCGCTGCTCGGCGACACACGCATCGCCGCCGGCGTGATCACCGGAATCGGGTTCCTCGGCGCCGGCGCGATCGTGCGCCAGGGCTTTGCGACGCGCGGTCTCACGACCGCCGCATCGATCTGGACCGCGGCGGCGCTGGGGATGGGCGTCGGCCTCGGTCATGCGTCGTGGGCGCTCATCATCGCAGCGCTGGTGGTGCTCACGCTGATCGTGCTCGCCATCTCGGACGACACGATCATGCGCGTGCTGCCGCACCGCAACCGCATCGCGATCAAGGTCAACGTCGACCTCGACCGCATCAGCGTCGCGCACCTCACTGAGCAGATCGCGCGCGCGTGCGAGCGGGTGCTCTTCAGCGAGGACTTGGTCCTCGAGCACAGCCCCGACGGTAACCGCGGCGAAGTCGGCTACATCCTGCGAATCGGCGCCAACACCGACCTCGCCGCCGCGCTGGAGAAGCTGATGGCGATCGACGGCGTCCTGCGCGTCGCGATTGTCGACGAACCGGTGACGCCGACGACGTGAGCGCTTTTAGCGCTCCGCAAGCGCGCTCTGGGCCGCGGCCAATCTGGCGATCGGGACGCGGTACGGGGAGCAGCTGACGTAGTCGAGGCCGAGCTCGTCGCAGAAGGCGACGCTGCTCGGCTCGCCGCCGTGCTCGCCGCAGATGCCGATCTTCAAGTCGGGGCGCGTCGCGCGGCCGCGCTCGACGCCCATCCGCATCAGCTCGCCGACGCCGGCGCGGTCGAGCACTTGGAACGGATCGTCCTTGAGGATCTTCAGCTCCAAGTAGCGCGGGATGAAGCTCGCCTCCGCGTCGTCGCGCGAGTAGCCGTAGGTCGTCTGGGTGAGGTCGTTGGTGCCGAAGCTGAAGAACTGCGCGGTGCGCGCCAGCTCGCCGGCGACCACGCACGCGCGCGGCAGCTCGACCATCGTTCCGATCCGGTACGGCACCTCGACGCCGCGGGTGAGGATCACCTCGTCGGCGACCAGCTTCGCCGCCTCGTACGTCGTCCGCATCTCCTCCGCGGTGCCGACGCCGGGGATCATCACGTCGGGCCGCGGGTCGACGCCGCGCGCGCGCAGCTCGCACGCCGCTTCGAAGATCGCGCGCACCTGCATCGCGTAGATCTCGGGATAGAGAATCCCCAGCCGGCAGACGCGCAGGCCGAGCATCGGGTTCTGCTCGTGCAGCGCGCGCACGCGCGCCAGCACGCGCATCTTCTCGGCATACTCCGGATCGTTCTCGCCCTTCGTGATCCGCAGCTCCGTCGTCTCGACGAGCAAGTCTTCGAGCGAGGGCAGGAACTCGTGCAGCGGCGGGTCGAGCAGCCGGATCGTCACCGGATAGCCGGCCATCGCCTCAAGGATGCCGGTGAAGTCTTCACGCTGGAACGGCAGCAGCTGCGCGAGCGCGTCCGCGCGCGCTTCCGGTGTGTCACTGATGATCATCCGCTGCACGACCGGGAGCCGGTCCGGCTGCATGAACATGTGCTCGGTGCGGCACAACCCGATCCCGGTTGCGCCGAGCTCGCGCGCTTTGCGCGCGTCCTCCGGCGTGTCGGCGTTCGCCCACACTTCGAGCCGCATCGCCTCGTCGGCCCAGCCGAGAAACTCCGCCAGCCACTCCGGCAGCTTCGAGGGCGGCGGGATCAGCGCGAGCTTGCCGAGCACGACGTTCCCCGTCGTGCCGTCGATCGTGATCCAGTCGCCTTCGTTCAACACGGTCTTGCCGATGGTCGCGGTGCGCGCGCGGTTGTCGACCGTCATCGCGTCGAACCCGGCAACGCACGGCTTGCCCATTCCGCGCGCGACGACCGCCGCGTGCGAGGTCGCGCCGCCGCGTGAGGTCAGCACGCCTTTCGCCGCGATCATCCCGTGCACGTCGTCCGGCGCCGTCTCGACGCGCACCAGGATCACGTCCTCGCCGGCGTGACCGCGTTCCGCGGCCGTGTCGGCGTCGAAGACGATCTGGCCGCTGGCCGCGCCCGGCGAGGCGTTGAGCCCTTTGCCCGCCACCGCGTACTTCTCGTGCGGATCGATCCGTGCGTGGAACAGCTGGTCGAGCGAAGCCGCGTCGACGCGCCGCAGCGCTTCTTCTTTCGAGATCGTGCCTTCGTGCACGAAGTCGAGCGCGATCTTCACCGCCGCTTCGGCGCTCCGCTTCCCGCTGCGCGTCTGCAGCATCCACAGCGTGCCGCGCTCGACGGTGAACTCCAAATCCTGCATGTCGCGGTAGTGCGTCTCGAGCTGGTGCGCGATCGCGACGAACTGCGCGTAGACGTCGGGCTGCGAGCTCTGCAGGTCGGAGATCTTCATCGGCGTGCGAATCCCGGCGACGACATCCTCGCCCTGTGCGTTGCGCAGGTACTCGCCGAACAGCGTCTTCTCGCCGGTGTTCGGATCGCGCGTGAACGCGACGCCGGTCCCCGAGTCCTCGCCCATGTTGCCGAAGACCATCGTCACGACGCTGCACGCCGTGCCCCAGTCGTCGGGAATCTTGTTGAACTTGCGGTAGTCCGCGGCGCGCTTGGAGTGCCAGGAGTCGAAGACGGCGGCGATTGCGAGCTCGAGCTGCTCGTGGACGTCTTGCGGGAACGGCTTGCCGGTGTGGTCGCGGACGATCTCGCGGAACTGCGCGATCACTTCCTTCCATTTGCACGCGTCGAGCTCGGGATCGGTCGCGACGCGCGCCTTGCGCTTCGCCTCCTCGACGACCCGCTCGAACTCTTCCTTCGGAATGCTCAGCACGACGTTCCCGAACATCGCCATGAAGCGGCGGTACGCGTCGTACGCGAAGCGGTCGTTCGCGGTCAGCCGCGCCAGGCCGGCGACGGTCTCGTCGTTGAGCCCGAGGTTGAGGATGGTGTCCATCATCCCCGGCATCGAGACGCGCGCGCCGCTCCGCACCGAAACCAGCAACGGGTTCGCCGCCTGCCCGAAGCCCTTCCCGGTACGGCGCTCCAGCTCGGCCATCGAGGCGCGGACCTCGTCCGAGAGCCCGTCGGGGAAGCGCCGTCCGGCCTCGTAGAACGCCAGACACACCTCGGTGGTGATCGTGAACCCGGGCGGGACGGGGAGCCCGGCGCGGGTCATCTCGGCCAGGCCGGCGCCCTTCCCGCCGAGCAGCTCTTTCATCTCACCGGAGCCGTGCTCGAAGAACCAGATCGCGTTGGAGGGCTGCGCAGCGCCGTCACGGGAGACCGGGAGGACCGCCTGGGACACGGGCTCGTTTCCTTCCTCGGCTGGCAGCCGTGGAAAATCGTTGTAGCGCCGTGTTCGAAGGGCGGAAAGTTTTTCCGTCTGGCTCATGCTTGGTAACTTTCCCCCCGCCCGGTCGGTTCAAGCGCGCGAGCTATGTCCGATCGGATCACGGACCCCCCCCCGCGGCCAGCGAAGCCGACGACATGGCGGCCGAGCCGAGCGACGGACGCCGTCGCAACTACCTTTTGTCGACCCTCGAAGGGGACGAGCGCCGCCGAATCGAGCCGCTCCTCGAGCGAGTCCACCTCGGCCACAAGACGGTCCTGGCAGCGCGCGGAGAGCCCATCGAGGCGCTCTACTTTCCGGTCAACTGCGTAACCTCGACCCTGATGGAGCTCCCCGAGGGCGACACGGTCGAGGTCGGAATGATGGGCGCCGAAGGGGTCACCGGGCTCAGCCTGATCTACGGCGAGCCGCGCTCCGGAACGACGGTGATCGTGCAGGTCCCCGGCGCGGCGGAACGCATCGCCGCCCGCGACTTCGTCCGCGAGGTGGTCGAGCCGGGCGGCTCGTTCTACCGGCTGCTGCTGCGATACAGTAACCTCTTCATGTCGCTGGTCGCGCAGAATGCCGCGTGCAACGCGAGCCACAACGTCGAACAGCGCTGCGCGCGCTGGTTGGCGCTGTCGGAAGACCGCGTCCGACAAGACCGCTTTCCGATCACGCACGAGTACCTCGCGCTGATGCTCGGCGTGCGGCGGGCGAGCGTGACCGGCGCGATGAACGCGCTCAGGCTCACCGGCGCGCTCGAATACGACCGCGGGCAGATTCACGTCCTCAACCGCGAGACGCTCGTCCGAGCCTCGTGCGGCTGCTACGCCGTGATGGCGGCGATGACCGACGCGCTGATCGAAGCGCTGCCCGAGCGCGCCTAACCTTCGCCGGGCAGCTTCGCCCGCAGCGTCACGACGGCATACGGTTGTCCGTCGACCGGAAACCGCTTCGCCTCGTACGTCACACCGCCGAGCCGAATCGTCTCCCGCCGTGACCACCCCGGCGACTGTCCGACGAACGCGCTCGCGTCGAGGTGATCGCTCACGTACACCGCTTCTTCGTCCGCGGCGCGCACGACGACGAACGGCCCGCCGATCGCCGTGAGAACAGCGGCCATCGCGGCGCGCTGTGCGGCGACCTGCTTCAACTCTTGTTCGCGCGTGCCGGCGAGGCGCTCCAAGTCGCCGCCGCGCGCCTCGAGCTCGTCGTTGGAGGTGTTCAGCTCCTCGACGGTCGCCTGCAGCTCTTCGTTGAGCGTCTCCAGCTCTTCGTTCGTCGCCTGCATCTCCTCGTTCAGCGTCTCGATCTCTTCGTTCGCGGAGGCGGCTTCCTCGGCGTTGATGAGCAACTGCTCGTTCGCGCTGCGCAGCTCGGCGTTGGCGTCCGTGAGCTGATCGTTCGCCTGCAAGAGGGCGCGCTGGCGGCGGCCGAGCTCTTCGAGCCGCCCGGCCAGGTCTGAAAGATGCGAATCCTGCTCGCTCAGCTTGCGCTGCAGCTCGCGCCGTTGTCCGACGCTGGCGCTGATGTCGATGATGAACAACGCAACGGTGTCCCCGCCGCGGACGGCCAGCGCGCGATCCGCCGCGCACGAGATGTGCAGCCAGCGCTCCTCGCCGCCGGCCGGCTCGACGACCAGCAGCTCGGACGGCGGTGACGGTTCGTTGCCGAACGCCGCGTCGATGATCGTGCGAAGCCGCTGCGGATCGACGGTGCGAACCAGGTGCAGCAGATCTTCGCCGATGCCGACCCCGTGGATCTCGAGCAGCGTGCGCGCCGACGCATTGAGCGCGACGATGTCGTAGCGGCGGTCGACGACCACGACGCCGACGCCGGTGCTGAAACCGAACGCGCCGAGCATCTCGTGGGTCGGCGGACGAACCTCGCGCTGCAGCGAACCGAGCGCGATGCCGGCGCTCCGCTCGGCGCGCCGGGTCTCCGGCGTCGCGAGCGGATCGGAGAAGCGGGTCGGCGGGATCAGGTTGCGCTCGCCCTGGCGCTGGTAGATTTTCAGCGCAGAATCGACCACGCGGAAGTATTCGCCGACCGCGCCGGGCGATTCGGCCTTGCCGACGACGAGATACCCGCCGTCTCGCAGCGAGAACGCGAACAGCTGCAGCGCGCGGTTCTGCAGCTCCTTGGTGAAGTAGATCAGCACGTTGCGGCACAAGCACAAGTCGATGCGCGGGAACGGCGCGCGCTGGCCGAGGTCGTGCTGGCCGAACACCGTCATGTTGCGGATCCGCTTGCTGACCTCGTACGCTTCCCCCGCGCGAATGAAGTAGCGCTCCAGCAGAGCGGGTGGGATCTCGCGCAGCGCGTCCGCGGAGTACAAGCCCCGGCGCGCGAACGCGATCGCCTGCTCGTCCAGGTCCGTTGCGAAGATTCGCACCGGAATCTCGTCCGCCGTTTCGCGCAGCAGCTCGGCGATCAGGATCGCGAGCGAGTACGCTTCTTCGCCGGTCGACGTGCCCGCCGACCAGATGCGCAGCTCTTGGCCCCGCTCTTTCGCGTCGGCCATCAACTGCGGGATGATCCGCGCGCGCAGCTCGTCGAACAGCGCCGTATCGCGGAAGAAGTCGGTGACCTTGATCAAGAACGCGCTGACGAGCCGGCGGTACGCATCGGGGTTCGCCTGCAGGTAGCGCAGGTACTCACCGATCGACTCGACGCCGGCGGCGACCATGAGCCGCGAGAGCCGGCGGGTGATGGTCGGCATCTTGTACTGCGTGAAATCGACGCCGCTGCGATCGCGCAGTTGCATCAGCAACGTGCGCAACACGTTCTCCTCAGCGGTCGCACGCGGCGCTGCGGGAACCCTCACCAGCTCGCTGAGCATCGGTCCCATCACTTCGGGCCGGACGCTGATATCGATGAGGTTCGGTGGAATCGCCAGCGGCATGTGGGGGAACGAGGCGCTCTCGGGTTCCTGAACGATGACGGTGCCGCCGTGTTCTTTGACCAGCCGCGCACCCGCCAGACCGTCGCTCCCCATCCCGGAGAAGATGATCGCGATGAGCCGGTCGCCGTGGGACTCGGCCGCGGTCGCGAACAGGCGGTCGATCGACGGCTTGGGGCCCTTCCGCGCACGCGTCATCACGGTCGCCGAGCCGTCGAGAACCTCGACGTCGCGGTCGGAGCCGACGACGTACACCGTCCCAGGCTGGAGAACGGTGCGCCCCTCCAGCGCCTGCACCTTCAACCCCGCCTTCGCTTTGAGGATCTCCGCAAGCCGGCTGTGGTGATCCGGTGCCTGGTGTTGCGCGACGACCACCGGCGCGCCGAAATTCGCAGGCAACCCGCCGACGAACGTGATCAGCGCGTCGATCCCGCCGGCCGAGGAGCCGGTCACGACCAGATAGCTATCGGAAACCGGATCGGAATCGTTGGTCATCGTGCTGAGGGGGTAAGCGAGGTGGTATGGCAACCCCGGCCGAGAGGACCAATCACGCACCGCCGCTGGTAGCGATCGGTGCGTCGGCCGGCGGGATCGAAGCGTTGCGAGTCGTCCTTCCCAGCTTGCCGGCGGACTTCCCCGCCGCGGTCGCCGTTGTCGTCCATCGCGGACCCGTTCAAGAAGACGACCGCTTGACGACCGTTCTCGCCCGCAACGCGCGGCTCCCGGTCGGCACGGCCAGCGACTTCGAAGACCTGCAGCCGGGGCGGATCTACGTCTGCCCGGCCGGCGTCCACCTCGTCGTCGAGCGCAACCGCTTCCGGCTCACCAACGGCGCCCGCGAGAACGGTTCGCGGCCTGCGATCGACGTGCTCTTTCGAAGCGCCGCGCTGTGTTTCGGAGAACGCGCCGCCGCGGTCATCCTGTCCGGCATGCTCGACGACGGAACGGCCGGACTCGCCGCGATCAAAGCACGCGGCGGCTTCACCGTCGTCCAAGATCCGAACGAAGCGCTCTTCGCCGACATGCCGCGCAACGCGCTGGAGAACGTCGACGTCGACGCGGTCCTGCCGGCTGCCGGGATCGGCGCCATGCTGGAAGAGTTCGCGCTCCGCGCCGCGTCCCGTGCGCCGCGCAGCGTACCGCAAACGGAGGAACACGTGGAACCGTCGCTTTTTTCGTGTCCTGACTGCGGCGGCGTTCTCTCCCAAATAGACGCCGACGGCGTCGTGCGCTTTCGCTGCCGCATCGGTCACGCGTACTCGCCGCGAACGCTTTTCAGCGAGCAAGATCAGGGACTCGAAGCGGCGCTTTCGACCGCCCTGCGCGTGCTGGTCGAGCGACGCGACATGAGCGAACGGCTTGCGCGCCGCTCGCGGGAGCGCGGGTTGCACGTGGCGGCGCAGCGCTTCGAGCAGCAGGCAGCCGTTGCGCGCCGCCGCGCCGACACGATCCGCGCGGCGATAGAAGGCCCGCAAACCGCGATCGACGCTGCGCTCGCAGCCGGCGAGACGGCCGAAGACGACGCCTCCGACGGTGAAGCGGTTTCCGCTATATGATGCCGAGCCGGATCGCGCGTGCCGCCGCGGCGGCGCGGGTGGGCGCGTCGAGCGCGTCGAGGATCTCACGGACGTGGAGCTTGATCGTCCCCAGCCCGTAGTGCAGCTCGGCGGCGATCTCGGCGTTGTCCTTCCCGGCCGCGATCAGCCGCAGGATCGCGAGCTCGCGCTCGGTGAGGACCGGCCGGACTTGGGGGGGCGAGGCCGCCGACAGCCGGGCGCGGTTGGCGGCGCGCAGGTCGCTCAGCGCCTGCGCCAGTCCGCGCGCGCGGTCGTCGAAACGGCGAAGGTTCTGTTCCATCGCCTTGAGCGAAGTCTGGTCCACCATACAACCGCTTCGTACCCTTCGCCGCCCAAGAGCTTTCACCCGGCTCAGCGGGCGTCGTGAAAAATGAGCCCCAAGGTGACCCGCTCGCCGGCGCGGACCTCGCCGACGCCGTGCCGGAAGGTCGTGCGGTACCAGCCGCGCGCACCGCGCGCCGGCCGCGCCGCGTTCGGGAAGACGACCGCGTCGCCGCGGCCGAGCGGGACGACGTGCGCCAGGCTCTGCTTGCGCGGGCGCTGCTCGACCAGCACGAACTCCCCGCCAGCGAACTCGCGCCCCGGCTCGCTCAGCAGCACCGTCGCCTGCAGCGGGAACGCCAGTTCGCCGTAGACGTCTTGGTGCAGCGCGTTGTGGTCGCCGGCGCGATAGCGCAGCATGAGCGGCGTCGGCCGCGTTTGCCCGGCCGCGTGACAGCGCGCGAGAAACTCCGCCAGCGTCGCGGGATAGCGCTCCGGTGCGCCGAGCGCTTCGGCCCACGCGTTGGCGACCGGCGCGAGCTGCGCGTAGACGCGCTCGCGCAGCTCCGCGACCGGCGGCGGAAGCGGATACGCGAAGTAGCGGTACATGCCACGCCCGTAGCCGTGCCGCTCCATCACAACGGTGCTGCGAAAGGCTGCATCATTGTCGAACCGCGCGCGCAGCTCCGCGCACCGCCGCGCGTCGAGCAGCGCCGGTAGCACCGCATAGCCGCGGCGATCAAGCTCGTCCTGCATGCTGTTCAAGACCGACACGACAGTGAAGAGTTTGCGCATGCATTGCTATTATATTGCGGCCGGTGTATGCGGGGGTCTGAGCCGGTCCGTGTAACGCTTCGCGCATGAGAGTTTCATTTCTCCTCTGCGCGGCACTCGCGGCTACTTTCGCCTGGTTCGCCGAGCCCGTGCACGCTCAGACGGAACAGACCAACGTCTCGCAGACGCATACCCTTCCAAATACCTGGATCCAGCCGTACGGGACCATCGAGCTGACCAAGTACGGCGCAGACCCTACCGGCACGAACCTCTCCACGACGCAGATTCAAAACGCGATCAACGCACTTCAGCCGGGTCAGTGCCTCACGGGCCGCCCCGGCGTGTATCTCATCAATGCGACGATTTTCTTCGGCGCGCAGAACATGTGCGCCAAGCTCCCGGGCGTGAAATTCCAGTGGAGCGGAGGCGGCCCGACGCAGCCGACGGCGATGGTATTGGTCGGTACGACAACCGGTGGTACGCAAATACTGTATCAGGATATTTCCGGGCTCACCGTCAATGGTATGTACCAAAACAATCTCTACGGGTTTGACATCTCAAACGTGCAGCTCGGTCACTACTCGGATCTCACCGCGCAATCGCTGAGCGCTCCAGGGGATATCGGGTTTTTGCTGACGGCAACGGGCGGAGGGTCGGGGAGCGACACGGCGATCAATACGTTCGTCGGGCTGCACGCTAGTGCGATTGATCGCGGTATCGTGCTCAGCCCCGCTACGAACAGCGCCGTAACCGATAACAATTTCTACGGCATTCACCTCGTGAGCGTCGAATCAGTGGGCATCGATATCGTTTGCTGCGACTCGAATAAATTTTACGGGACGTACATGGCGCCGGACCCGTCCGTGACGACGCCACCGCGGCCCGGCGTCATCGGAGTGCGCTTTGGGAATAGCCCGACCAACCATAGCGGCGCAGACGACGAGCAGTTCTACGGTCTCACCATCGACATCGGCAACCCGGGCGCCGTTGGGCTCTACTTCAACAATTCTTCGACGAATCTCGTCGTCGGCTTGCAGTCGGTTCCGACTCCGACGTATACGGTTGCTCCCAGTGCTTCACCGGCACCGACGTTTCGCATTCAGCAGTTGGGTCTTGGCGGATTCGTCACGCAAGGAGGCTACACCGATCAATTCAACAGCGCGACGATCAGTAGCTTCAGCGCGACGACGAGCCCCGTATGCGGGTCAAACGTGGTCGCGCTGACGAACGGATGCACGAGCGTTCCCCCGGCGTTTGGTCACAACAACTGCACGGCCTCGTCCGGAACGCCTTGTAACATCATAAACGCGACCTGCTCGCTCAATGGTGCTACGCAATGCACGATGACAACGACGGCTCCCGCGAACTCGGCTTGCACGGCACAAGGCAATGGCAACGACTCGACGACGGGCGCAGAGTGGTTCAAGAACACCCTCGCGGGGACGACGCTCACGACGACCGCCTATGTATCGACCGCGCAGACGAGCCTCGTCGCCGTCAACGTGCATTGCCTGTAGCGCTGAGTGCCAGCCGTATGACACTGCGGTGCGCTACAACAGCGGCATGGAGCCGCCGCCGGAGATCATTCTTGAGCTTTTCGACGAGTACCGCCGCGCCGCCGGCCTTCCAAGGCTTTCACGCGACGCTCTATTGCAGTTATTTGCAGAATATGACGCTCAAGCCGCTCGAGACGCTCGAGAACCGAAGCCGAAGGATCAGGCGCAGGTGATCCCGTTTCGGAAATCTTCTCGCGGCCCGTCGCGAGGAACGCCGGCGTGACGCCGAGTACGTCGGCCAGCTTCAGGCCGATCAAGAAGCTCGCGCTCTTCGTCTGCCCCGACTCCATCTGCCTGATCGCGCCCTCGGTGACGCCGACGGCGTGGGCGAGCGCGCTCGGCGTCATCCCCCGCCGCGTTCGCAACGTGCGCAAACGCTCCCCGAAGCTCCCGGACACGCCGGGAAGTATACTCAGACGCTCCCGTAGTGTGGTATTGCGCGATGCGCGGAAGTGTGCTACCGGAACGTAGATGCGTGACCCGGCACGTCCCGCGCGCGGGCGTCCCACGTCTCTCCACACCGAGACTGGGTGTACGGACCGGGCGTCCGGGGCTGCGCATCTCGCCGTCGGCCGTTCCTGCGAGCCCGCGCGAGCGGTGTTCGCCTACACCCCGGGGACGGCCGGCGGCGTCAACCGGCCTACAGGTCGCGCGTGCGGAACAGCGCGACCGCGGCGACCAGCACCACAATGATCCATCCGCACGCCCAAGCGAGCAGCGCGGGCGGCGGCGGCGAGGTCACGGTGAACGGGTTCACCGTCTGGCTGGCGCTCGCGTTCGCCGCGACGGCGGTGAAGACGGCGGGCTGCAGCGCGTAGAGCGCGCCGCGCCACAGCGCGTCGGAAGGGAAGATCAGCGCGATGACCGTCCCGGCATCGGCCATCCCGCGGTTGCCGAGCGCGATCCCGATCGACTCGACGATGCCCCCGATCCATGCCAAGCCGAACAGCAGCGCCGCCACGATCCCGGCGGCGAGCGCCGGGAGCCGCGCGGCGAGCGCGACCGCGCAGGTCGTGACGACCGCGGCCACGCCCGCCAGATAGGCGAGCGCGGTCAGCGGGTGCGGCGGCGCGTAGCCGGTGGTCACGCGCACGACGGCCAGCTCGACCCCGCCCGTCGCGGTGACGTACAGCCCGAGCGCGACGACCGTGCCGAGGCAGCGGCCGAGCACGAGCCCGGCGCGCCGCACCGGCCGTGCCAGCACGGCGAGGATCTCGCCGTTCGCGACGCTCTCCGCCATCGCGGGCGCGCCGACCAGCGCCGCGCCGAGCGCCAGCACGAACGAGAACAGAAACGCCAGCAGGATGACGATCCCGGCGGACGCCGTGTGCACCGCGGCATCGCCGAGCGGTGCTCCGTCGACCTGCGCGGTCGCAAGCCGGTGCAAGCCCCACGCCGTGAACGCGACGATGACCAGCGTCAGCAGCACCACCGCGGCGACCAGCCGGCGCCGCACCAGCTCGCGCAGCGTGAGCGAGGCGAACAGCAGGACGTTCATTCGTGCCGCACCAGCGCGATGAAGCGCTCCTCGAGCGTCGTCTGTTTCGGCTCGACGGCGTGGACGCGCGCGCCCTCGCGCACGAGCCGCGCGACCAGCTCGGGAATCTCGTCCGCCGCGACGTCGTACTCGTGCCAGCCGTCGTCGAGCCGCACGCGCGCGCCGCGCGCTTCGCCGGTCAGTGCGCCGACCGCGCCCTCCGCGACGACACGCCCGCGGTCGACGATGCAGACGCGATCGCAGACGCGCTCGACCTCGCCGAGCAGATGCGAGTTCAAGAACACCGTCGTGCCGCGCGCGCGCAGGCGCTCGATCAGCGCGCGCACGTCGCTGCGCCCGACCGGATCGAGCGCCGAGGTCGGCTCGTCGAAGAAGACGATCTCGGGCGCACCGAGCAGCGCGACGGCAAGCCCGAGCCGCTGCTGCATTCCCTTCGAGTACGTTCCGACGCGGTCGCGCGCGCGCTCGCGCAAGCCGACTTCCTCGAGCGCCGCGTCGATCGCGGGCTGCGCGTGTTCCAAGCGCAGGAGGCGCGCGTGGAACGCGAGCACCTCGCGCGCGGCGAGCCAGTCGGGGTAGCGGAACAGCTCCGGCAGATAGCCGATCCGCGCGCGCACGCGCAGATCGCCGAGCGGGCGCCCGAGGATCTCGGCCTCGCCGGCGGTCGGACGCACCAGCCCGACCAGCATCTTCACCGCGGTGGACTTGCCCGCGCCGTTCGGACCGAGAAAGCCCAAGCACTCGCCGCGAGCGACCCGCAGCGTCAGATCGTGCAGCGCGTCGACGCGGCCGTAGCGCTTGGCGAGCCCGCGCGCGACGATCGCGTCGCCGCCGCCCTTCGACGAGCTCAGGGTGACGGCTACTTCAGGTCGTTTGCGAGCGCGAGGACTTCGCTCTGCGGGAACGTTCCGGCGACGGCGTACAGCTTGCCGTCCTTCGTCCACACGATCGCGGCGCCGATCCCGGTCTCGTCGCCGATCGCGAGCCCTTGCACGCCGTCGACGGAGATCTTCGCGGCGGTCTGCTCGTTGAAGCGCACCGGAATCGGGAGCGTCTGCGCCGGATCGCCGAGCGCTTTGATCTGCGCGACGAGCCGCGGCGAGATGCCGGGCTGCGCGGCGAACCAGTCGGTGAGCGCGCGCAGCGGCGCGCCGCTCGAGGTGATCGTGGGCAGCGGCGCCTGCACGACCGCCAGGAACGAGCTCGCCGGCGGAGCGTGGCGGGTGCGCTTGTGCGGCAGCTTACCGTAGGTCACGACCGCGATCGGACGCAGCGTCGCGGTGTACGTCGCGCCGTCGAGCCCACCGGGCAGCGGGTGCAGCGCGACCTTGTGATCGCGCGCCCACGCGGCGGCCTTCGCCTGCGAGAACGTGAACGACGTCCGTGCGCGCTGGGTGACTTGGTAGTGCACGTCCTTGGCGAGCGCGCTCGGGACCGCGGCCGGCAGCCGCAGCGCGTAGCCGGCGTCCTGCGCGGCCTCGCTCGCCGAGGTCACCTCGTCGACGCCCGGAACGCGCGTTCCGCGCACCGTACCGAACGCTTCGAGCGGCGGGAGCGAGCGGATCGCGCGCACGTCGGCCGGGCTGACCGAGACCGCGCGGACCTGCGCCGGCTGGAAGACGGAGAGCGGGTCGGCGTGCGCGGCGAGCGGGGCGGCGAGCAGCGCGGCGAGCGCGAGCGGGACGAACGGTCGGTGCTTCATCGTATCAACTTTGTATCACAAAGGACAACCGCCGTCTAGTCCGGCAACGCGGGTTCGGGCGGCGGTACGTTCACCACCGTTCCGGCGAGAGCCGCGAGCACCGAGGGTGCCGCGGCGTCGCGCGCGTTGATGCTCGGGCGTCCGCGCGGACCGGCCTCCAGGTTGAAGCATTCCCAGACCGTCTTGATCAGCGAGGTGTGGTCGAACGGCGGCGCTCCGCCGGGTGGACGCAGCACGCTCTGCGGCGGCGCGTACGGCGAGACGACAATCGCCGGGACGCGGCCGCCGAAGCGGTCGAAGCCGAACCCGCCGACGGCCGGCCGGACCGAGAGCCCGGGCGGCGTCGCCGGCGGCGGGAAGACGTGATCGTAGACGCCGCCGTGCTCGTCGTAGGTGACGATCAGCAGCGTCTTCTCCCAGTACGCGCTGGTGCGCAGCGCCTGATAGACCTCGAGCAGCAGCCGTTCGCCGTGCGTGACGTCGATCAGCGGGTTGCAATCGATGCGGTTCCCGCTATAGTTCGAGACGCCGGGGTGGTTGCTGTTGACCTTCAGCAGGGGCTTCGCGCCGGTATAGCTGTTGCTGTAGCGCGGCTCGATGAACGCATACTTCGGTAGCGTCCCGTTGGCCACGTCGTCGAGGAAATGCGACGCCGGATGCGCGAGCGGGCTCGGGTAACCGGCGGGATAATCGCCGCCGTTGTAGCTCGCGAGGTTGACGTTGTGCGGATCGCGCATCTTCTGCGCGACGTACTCGAGCAGACCCGCGCTGATCGAGTAGTCGTGGAAGTAGACCTTCCAGTTCGGCAGCACCTCGCCGCCGGCGTCCGTGCGCACGCCGAGCACGGCGTCGAGCTGGCTGAACACGTTCGGCTCGAGCCCGTAGCCGTGGTTCCACGCCAGCACGTACTCGATGTCGTCGATGTGGCTGACGATCGGGAGACCGGCGAGCGCGACGCCGCCCGGCGCCGCCGCGTGCGCGAAGAGCCGGTTCGCGAACGTCTGCGTCGGCGCCGAGGCGAACCAGCGATCGCACACCATGAACTGATGCGCGAGGAACGCCGTCACCGGCATCAACCGCGGGACGTACGCGTGCATCACGTCGCGCACGTCGGCCTTCGGCTGCACCTTGCGGAAGTTCGCGACGAACCCGCCGTTCTCGCCGTACAGGCCCGGCCCCCACGCCCACGGGTTCGTCAGCGGCAGCACTTCGGCCGTGCCGAGCAGCTGCTGCGCCATGTCGCCGAACGGCTCGCCCGGATCGACCGGAATGTCGGTCGGATCGTTCGGACCGCCCCAAGTATAGATTTTCTCGCCGGTGTCGACGTCGACGTTGAAATAGCGCTGCGGGCGGAGCCCGTCGAGATCTTTCCGGTTCTCGGGTGGGGCGTCGTACGGCGGCGCGTTCCCCGGATCGTAGAGCATCCCGAGCACGTTGTCGTACGAGCGGTTCTCGAACATGAGCACGACGACGTGCTCGATCGGTCCCTCGTAGCTCACCGCGGCGGCTGGTCGGTGCGCTGCGGCTTGCGGCCTTCGAGGCGGACGTTCACGAACAGCGAGAGCAGGTCGAACCAGAACGGGCCACCCAGCGAGAGCGCGACCAAGGTGAGGAACATTCCGAACGCGTGGTGCGGCCAGTTCGCGAACGGGTTCAGGGAGACGTGGACGAGCTGCGCCAGGCTCGTCGTCTGCAGCACCTGGTCGACGGTCTGCGTGACCGCCGTGCCGCGCGCCGCGGCGTCGGCCGGCGAGGGCGAGGCGCCGGGCGCCGGCGCGTTCGGCTGCACGCTTTGAACGGTTTGCACGATCGGCAGCACGACGGCGGCGCGCAGCTCCGGATCGAGGTAGAGCCGCTTCGCGATCTCGATCGAGTCGAGCCCGCTGAACGAGACCAGCAGCAGCGCGAGCGCGATGACGACGAACTGCGTCTGGCGCTTGTACCAGCCCGAGACACGATCCATCTGCGCTTCGAACCAGCCGTCAGTCGTCGCGAGCAGCTTCTGGTAGTCGCCTTCGGCTTGCGCGATCAGCGCGATGCAGGTCTGGTGCAGGTTGGGATACGGTCCGACCAGCGCGTTCACCGGGTCTTTGAGGTCCTCCAACAATTTCGCCGGCGTCTCCGCGAGCAGCGGCGCGACGTCGGTCACGGGCAAGTTCGGCGCGTTGACGCTCTGCCAGAACGCGACCGAGAAGTTGCGCGCGTCGATGTACGAGGGCCGGTACGCCGTCACGCGCTGTACGGCATCTTGGACGGAGGAGACGACCGCGTCGCCGCCTGCCTGCGATGCGGAGGGAGGCGCCTTCACGCCGGTGGCCGTGCGCACGCCCGACGTCACCAGCGGGTGGCTGAAGATGCGCTCGACGATCTCAGGATGGCCGAAGACCAAGTTGAGAACGCCGGCGTACAGCATCTTGCCGCGCAGGTTCAGCGCGGTGGCGATCTGCTCGTGGACCCACGAGACAGCGCAGCTCAACGAGACGTAGAGCGCGATCAGAACGATCGCGACGTCGACGATCGCGGAGAGGGACATGCGCGCGCGTTCGCGGGCGAAACGCTCGCTTCCCCGGCCGGTTCCGACGGGACGCCCGGCGCGGCGCCGCGTACGAGAGATCGATGTCGCTTCGCCGCTCGCTGCTTTCGCTCGTCGCGCTCGCGCCCTTGCTGCTCGCGCTGAGCGCGGCCGCCGGCGCTCAGGAGTCCGGCCGGCCCCGGCCGCTGCCCTCGCCGGTCGCGAGCGCCTCGCCTTCGCCGGCGCCCTCGCCCTCGCCGGCGCCGCCGCTGCGCTGGCGCAGCCTCGGCCCCGCGGTCTCCGGCGGGCGGGTCGCGACGGTCGCGGGGACCGACCTCGATCCGGCGCTGCTCTACGCGGGCGCGGCCGGCGGCGGCGTGTGGCGCTCGACCAACGCCGGAACCGACTGGACGCCGGTCTTCGACAACGCGGGGACGCAGTCGATCGGCGCGATCGCGATCTCGCCGCGCGACAAGAACGACGTGTGGGTCGGCACGGGCGAAGCGTGGCCCCGCAACGATGTGATCCCCGGCGACGGCGTCTACCACTCGACCGACGGCGGCAAGACGTGGGCGCACCTGGGTCTCGAGCAAACCTCGCAGATCGCGCGCGTGATCCTCGACCCGCGCGATCCGAAGCGGATCTTGGTCGCCGCGCTCGGCGACCCTTTCCGCGACAGCCCCGAACGCGGCGTCTTCCGCAGCACCGACGGCGGCCGGACGTGGACGAAGACGCTGTACTTCGGCCCGGCCGTCGGCGCTTCCGATCTCGCGCAAGATCCGAAGAACCCCGAGGTGCTGTACGCTGGCATGTGGCGTTTCCGCCGCTCGTCGTGGAACCTCACCAGCGGCGGCGACGACGACGGGATCTACCGCTCGAGCGACGGCGGCGTCAGCTGGAAGCGCGTGAGCGGGAACGGGTTGCCGGCCGGCGCGACGGGGCGGATCGCGCTCGCGTTCGCGCCGAGCGACGAGCGCCGCATCTACGCGCTGATCGAGTCGAAAGAGGGGCTGCTGTGGCGCTCCGATGACGGCGGCGTGACGTGGAAGCTGACGTCGTCGAACACGCTGATCGACGAGCGCCCGTTCTACTACTCTCGCGTCGTCGTCGACCCGCACGACGAGAACCATCTGTTCTCGGTCTCGGTGCTGCTCGCCGAGAGCAAGAACGGCGGAAAGACCTGGCACGTGAGCGGCCGGCGCTTGCACGGCGATCACCACGACCTGTGGATCTCTGCCGACGGGCGCACGATCCTGGAAGGAAACGACGGCGGGGTCGCGCTCTCGCACGACGGCGGCGCGACGTGGTCGTGGCGCAACGTGCTGCCGATCTCGCAGTTCTACCACGTCGCGTACGATTTTCAAAAGCCGTATCACGTGTGCGGCGGCTTGCAGGACAACGGCGCGTGGTGCGCGCCCTCGCGCACCGGCGACGGCCGCGGAATTCTGCCGAGCGACTGGCACAAGGTTTACGGCGGCGACGGCACGTGGGTCGTGCCGAACCCGCGCGATCCGCAGACGATCTGGTCGGCGGCGGGCGGCGGCGACAACCAAGGCGAGATGGCGCGGTACGACGCGCGCACGCGCAGCCTCGTCGACGTCTCGCCGTACCTGCGCGATCAGAACGTCGTCGCGCCGCGCCGCTTGAAGTACCGCTTCAACTGGGAGACACCGATCGCGTTCGACCCGCACGACCCGCGCGCAGTTTATGCCGGCGGCAACGTGCTCTTCCGCAGCACCGACCAAGGGGAGCACTGGACGCCGATCAGCCCGGACCTCACCCGCAACCTCAGAGAACGGCAGAACGTGAGCGGCGGGGTGACGCTCGACGTCACCGGCGCCGAGACGTTCGACACGCTGCTCGCGATCAGCCCCTCACCGCTCGCCGCGAAGCAGATCTGGATCTCGACCGACGACGGCGTGGTGCAGCTCACCCGCGACGGCGGCGCGCACTGGGCGAACGTCTCGATCCCCGGCGTCGACGCCGACGGCCGGATCCCGAGCATCGAAGCCTCGCACCGCGCCGCCGGAACGGCGTACGCCGCCGTCGATCGCCACTACGCCGGCGACCGCGCGCCGTACGTCTACGTGACGCACGACTTCGGCAAGACGTGGCGCGCAATCGCCGGCGGCCTGCCGCACAGCGAGGTGCACGTCGTGCGCGAAGACCCGAGCAGCGCGAACGTGCTGTACGCCGGGACCGGCAAAGGCGTGTGGTGGAGCGACGACGCGGGCGCGTCGTGGAAGCCGTTCCCGGCACCGCTGCCACCGGTCGAAGTGCGCGATCTCGCCGTGCAGCCGGCTTCCGGCGACTTGATCGCGGCGACGCACGGGCGCGGCATGTACGTCTTCGACGACCTCACGCCGCTGCGCGACGCGCGCGGCGTCCGCGGCGCGGAGGCGCAGCTGTTCGCGCCGCGCGAGGCGCAGCCGCTGCAGCGCTACACGCCGACCGTCAACGCGCGCGGCGCGGAGGACGCGCCGCCGGCGCTGCTGACGTTCTGGCAGGCGACGCCCGCGAAGACGCGGCCGGCGCTGGAGATCGTCGACGCGCACGGCAAAGTCGTGCGCCGCATCGCCGGGACGCACGACGAAGACGGCGAGGACGTTCCCAACGTGACGAACCTCGCGGGCTACAACCGGATCGTCTGGGACCTCAACGAAGACGCGCCCACGCCGTGGCGCCGGATCGCGCAGTGGGACCGCGGCCCCGACAGCGGCGTCCCGGTCTTGAGCGGAACGTTCACCGTGCGCCTGCTGCGCGACGGAAAGGCCTACGCGCAGAAGCTGCGCGTCCTGCCCGATCCGCGCATCACCTCACCGCAGTCGGAGCTGCGCGGCTACGTCTTCCAGCGCCGCATGTACGCGGAGCTTTCGGCGCTCGACGACGCGCTCAACGGGCTCGACAACGTGCGCGTGCAGGTTCCCGAGCGGCTCGCTTCGATCAAAGATCCCGCGCTCGCCGGCCGCGCGCGCGCGGTGCTCGCCGAAGCGAAGCGCGTCGAAGACTCGATCAGCTCGCAGCCGGTGAACGATCAGGACGACGACTTCCTGGAAGATCTCCTGCGCGAGCGCGTGCTGACGTTCTTGAGCGACTTCTCGCCGGGGACGCCGACCGGACCGCAGTACGCCGAGGGCGCGCAGCTCGAGCACGAAGGCGCCGCCGCGCTGGCGCGGTATCGCGACTTCGTCGACCGGTCCGTCAACCCGCTGAACGACGCGCTGCGCGCCGCCGGCGTTGCGGCGCTCGACCTGAACGCGCTCCCGCCGAAGACGAAGCCCGACCCGAACGCCGACGAGCACGCGCGGCGCGGCGAGGGCAGCGAGTGACGAGGCGCGCGATCGCTAGCCGGTGACGATGCCGCGCTTCACGCACTCGCGCAGCAGCGCGTGACGGTCGCCGACCTCGAACGCGCTCAGGATGCGCGACACGGTGTTGCGGACGGTCTGTTTCGAGCGGTTGCGCAGAAGCGCGATCTCCGCGGTGGACTTTCCTTCGCAAAGAAGCTGCAGCACCGCCCGCTCGGTGCGCGAGAGCGCGCCGACGACCGGGTCGCCGTCCGGCGCGTTGTGCCGGCGAGCGCGCTGCCGCAGCGGTGAGTGTGCGGACAGCTTCTTCAGCACGCGCTCGGCGTACTCGAGCAGATACGTCTGGCCGGTTAGCTCGCCCAGCCGCAGCGCCGCGTGCAGCGCGCGCCGCTCGTAGCCGCAGCGGTGAAAGATCTGAAACGCTTCGCGGTAGCGGTGGTGCGCGGTCTGGTGATCGCCCGCGGCGTCGGCGACGACCGCCTCGGCGTACAGCCGCGCCCCGACCGGGCGCGGATCGTCGTGCAGCGAGGACATCGCGTCCGCCGGCGGGAGCGCGTCGTACTGCTTGAGCAACGCCCGCGCGCCGAGGACGTCACCGCTCCACGCGAGCTCGATCGCGAGCGCGGCCGGAACTTCACGTTCGTTTCCGTCCGCGCCGCTGAGGTCGAGCCCGCTCAGCGCGTTGTGAATTTGAACGACCAGGTCGTAGTGCGCGTGGCGCTCGTCGACGTTGCGCAACACGGTCGCGCGGCGGCACATCGCGAGGAGGCGCATGATCTCGGTCGGCGCGGCCGTCTCCGCTTCACGCGCCCTGCGCAGCGCGTCCCGCGCGCGGCCGTTCACTTCGTCCATCATCGAAGCGGCGAAGGCGACGAGGAACAGCGGGCCGGCGAGCCCGCCGGCGCTCCCGTCGAACCGCTCGGCACGCTGCTCGACCAGCATGAAGGCCGCGCGATCGAGTCGCTCGGCGGCGAGCATTGCCAATCCCTGCAGCGAGTTCGCTTCGAGGAAACGGTCGTAGTGCCGGCACCCGTCGAGCCGCAGCAGCGCGCCCTGAAAGTGCCGCATCGCGCCGGCAAAGTCGGAGCGCGCGAGCGCGATCCATGCCCGGTACTCGAGCGCGCGGGCGTGCACGATGTCGGCGTCCGGCGAGACGCGGTCGAGCGCGCGGTCGGCGCCGTCCAATTCCCGCAAGCCGTAGTACGCCAGCGCGATGTTGAGCGCGATCTCGGAGCGGACGGTCGGGTGCGCGCCGCCGGCGCCGGCATACGCGTGCTCCAGCATGTGCAGGCCGGTGCGGTTGTCGCCCCTGCGCACGTACGCGGTGCCGAGCAGCATGCGCGCCGTCAGCGAGGCGTCGAGCGTCCCGTGCGCGATGAAGACGCTGCGCACCGCGCCGATCGCGTCGTCCGCGCGGCCGAGGCGCAGCAACGCCCGCGCACGGAGCAGCGCGAGCTGTGAAACCATGTCGACGTCGCTCGGACGGACGCGGTCGCAGCGCGCGAGGCAACCGTCGAAGTCGCCGGCGAACCACGCCCGCATCGCATCCGAGAACGTCGCACGGCCGGAAAGCCGTGGTTTTTGAATCTGTTCGGCGATCAAAGGTCCACACCCAGGATACCGAGGACGTCCGTGGACGCCCCCGCGCTATCGCGACGAGCTTCGCTGCCGAGCGCTGGATTCCGTCAGGATGGGCCGCCGCCCGCGACGCCGTCCATGGCGGCCGGCGGCGGGGCCGGCGCGGCGGCGTGGTACGGGTGCCCGTGCGCGAGAAGGGCGATCACCAAGAGGATGAGATGCACGAGAGACCTGCTCTTTCCAACATCAAGCTTGGCCGGTCACACTAAGGTGTGCCGGTCCGGTTTAAGGAATCGGTACAACTGTCCCGATCCCGGAAAAGCCTAGGAGTGTCGGAGAAGCGGCGTCACTCCCCCACCGGCTATTGTGGCCGGAAGGAAACGAGGTCGAAGAGCCGGTCGAGCCGGGTGAGCCTGAAGATGCGGCGCTAGGCGGTCAGTTCCGTGCCGAGCCCGCGCAGCGCGGCGTCGATCGCGCCGTAGCCTGCGCCGGCGACGACGGCGCGCCGCGCGCCGGTCCGCACCGCCGCGATCGCCGCGCGCATCTTCGGGATCATCCCGTCGGTGAACGTCCCGTCCGCGATGAACGCTTCCGCCTCGGCGGTGGTGAGCCGCGCGATGACCGAGTCCGCGTCGTCGCGGTCGCGCCGGACCCCGGCGACGTTGGTAATGACCACGTACGCGTCGGCGCGCAGCGCGCCGGCGAGCGCGCCCGCGGCGGTGTCGGCGTTGACGTTCAGCGCGCCTCCGCCCTGGACGTCCAGCGCGAGCGGCGCGACGACGACCACGAAGCCGGCTTCGAGCAGCGCGCGGGCCGGCGACGGATCGACGCCCGCGATCTCGCCGACGTAGCCGAGGTCGACGCCGCCGAGCACGCCGGCCCGGCGCGCGCCGAGCAGCGCCCCGTCCTGCCCGGAGATCCCGACCGCGCGGGCGCCGCGCCGCGCCAGCGCGCGCACCAGCGCCTTGTTGACCGTCCCGCACAGCACGTACTCGACGACGTCGCGGGTCTCGGGCCCGGTGACCCGCAGCCCCTGGATGCGCACCTCGTCGATCGCCTTCGCGTGCAGCTCCGCGTCGATCTGTGGCCCGCCGCCGTGGACCAGCGCGACGCGCTCGCCGCGCGCCGCGAGGGCCGCGACCTCGTCCAGCGTCGGGTCGTCCGCGCCCTCGGCGGCCATCGCGTTCCCGCCGTACTTCAGAACGATCAGCACGACGGGGCCCTCGGTGATCGACGCCGTACGCTCCTGCCATGGCAGTCAGCGGAATCGCCTTCACCATGTATCCGGTCTCCGACATGCCGCGCGCGCTCGCGTTCTACCGCGACGCGCTCGGGCTCACGCCGGGCGAGCTCGCCGCCGATTTCTGGGCCGAGTTCGAGGTCGCCGGCGGCACGTTCGGGATCGGCAACTTCGAGCAAGTCGGCAGTCCCGGCAGCGCGCAGTCGCTGGCGCTGGAGATCGACGATCTCCCCGCGTACCGCGCGCAGCTCGCCGAACGCGGCGTCGAAGCGAGCGAACCGCACGAGCTGCGAACGTGCTCGATCTCCGTCGTCCGCGACCCGGACGGCAATCAAATCTGGCTGCACCAGAAAAAACGCGGTTAGACGCCCCCGACCTTAGCGGGCGGTCGCGGCATCGCGACATCGCGTCTTGTATTTTTATGCAACTTGTGTATAATTATGCGACGATGGTCACTTTGCCGGCGGCGGCGCGGTTGCGGGGGCGGAACGTCCTCTCGGTCGCCGATCTTGGGGCTGACGAGCTGGAGAGCTTGCTTGCTTTGGCGCAGACGCTGAAGGCGCGCGGGCGCGAGCAGCTCTCGCTGCTGCGTGGCAAGACGCTCGTCATGCTGTTCGAGCAGCCGTCGCTGCGGACGCGGGTTTCGTTCGAAACCGGAATGACGCAGCTCGGAGGGCACGCGATCGCAGCCACCGGGGGCGACTTCGGGATCGGAACGCGCGAGACGCCGGAGGACGCGGCGCGGGTCCTTTCGCGCTACGCCGACGCGATCGTGTACCGGACGCACGCGCACGAGCCGCTGCTGCGGTTCGCGAGCGCGGCGACCGTGCCGACGATCAACGCGCTCTCCGAGGCGGCGCATCCGTGTCAGGCCTTCGCCGACCTGCTCACGATTCGCGAGCGGTTCGGGACGCTGCACGGGCTGCGGCTGGCGTTCGTCGGCGACGCGCGCAACAACGTCGCCGTCTCGCTCGCGGAAGCGGCGGCGCTGTGCGGGATGTCGCTGACTTTCGCGGCGCCGCCCTCGCACCGGCCGAGCGACGCGTTTCTCGGCAAGCTGGTGAAACTCGGCGCGGCGCACGGCGTGACCGCGCGCGCGTTCACCTCGCCGCTGCGCGCGGTGCGCGACGTCGACGTCGTCTACACCGACGTGTGGACCTCGATGGGCGAAGAGCAGTTCGTCGAGCGCAATCTCGCCGCGCTGCGGCCGTACCAGGTCAACGCGGCGCTGATGCAAGCCGCGGCGAAGCACGCGCTGTTCATGCACTGCTTGCCGGCGCACCGCGGCGAAGAGGTCGCCGCCGAGGTGATCGACGGGCCGCGCAGCATCGTCTTCGACCAAGCCGAGAACCGGCTCCACGCGCAGAAAGCGCTCCTTCTCGCCCTTCTCACCGACCTTCGCGGACTTACCGAATGACCGACACGGCAACGCTCCAGCAACCGAAGACCAAACGCCAGCGCGCGATCCTTTCCCTGATCGCGGCGCGCCCGGTGCACTCGCAGGACGAGCTCGCCGCGCTGCTCGAGCAGCAAGGCTACGACGTCACGCAGGCGACCGTCTCGCGCGACGTCAAGGAGCTCGGGCTGCTGAAAGTCCCGCTCAAAGGCGGGCACGGCGGGACGTTCAAGTACGTCGAGCCCGCGGTAGGACCGGCGTTCAGCTCGCGGCTGCACCGCGTCGTCGCCGAAGTCGTCGTGCAAGTGCGTTCGTCGCTGAACCAGATCGTGCTCAAGACGCACCCCGGCACGGCGATGATGCTGGCGGCCGCGCTCGACGGCGCCGACTGGCCGGAGATCTTGGGCACGATCGGCGGCGACGACACCGTGCTGGTGATCGTCGAGGCGCCGGAAAAGACGCCGATGATCAAGCAGCGCTTCGAAGACATGCGGGGAGAGCAGTAGTTCCGTGAAGATCGTCCTGGCGTACTCGGGTGGGCTCGACACGTCGGTGCTGCTGAAGCAGTTCATCGACCAAGGGCATCAGGTCGTCGCGATGACGCTCAATTTGGGCGAGTCGGACATGGTCGCTGGCGAGGGCTCGCAGGACGCGCTCGAAGCGGTTCGGCAGAAGGCGCTGAAGCTTGGCGCGCTCGACGCGGTGCTGATCAACGCGCGCGAGCGCTTCATCGAGCAGTACGCCTACAAAGCACTCGCCGCCAACGCGTTGTACGAAGGCGTGTATCCGCTGAGCGCGGCGCTCTCGCGGCCGCTGATCGCGGACTTGCTGGTCGAGACGGCGGAGCAGTACGGCGCGGACGCGGTCGCGCACGGCTGCACCGGCAAAGGCAACGATCAAGTGCGCATCGAGGTCGGCGTGCGCGCGCGCGCGCCGCACCTCAAGACGCTCGCGCCCCTGCGCGAGCGGCCGCTCTCGCGTCCTGACGCGATCGCTTACGCGCAAGCGCACGGCGTCCCGGTCGCGCACACCGCGGCGAAGCCGTACTCGGTCGACGCGAACCTATGGGGCCGTTCGATCGAAGCCGGCGTCTTGGAGAACCCGTGGAACGCGCCGCCGGAGGACGCGTACGCGTGGACCGTCTCGCCGCAGCACGCGCCCGCGGAAGGCGCTGAAGTCGTCGTGGCGTTCCGGCACGGTGTGCCGCTCGCCCTTCGACAAGCTCAGGATGACGTGAGCGGCGCGGAGCTTGTCGCGGAATTGAACAAGATCGCCGGGGCGAACGGTGTGGGGCGGATCGACCTGATCGAAGACCGCGTCGTCGGGCTGAAGTCGCGCGAGGTGTACGAGTGCCCCGGGAGCGTCACGCTGATCGAGGCGCACAAGGCGCTCGAGCGGCTGGTGCTCACGCGCGACGAGCTGCGGTTCAAGGCCGGGCTCGACCAGAAGTACGCCGAGCTGATCTACGACGCGCTGTGGTCCTCGCCGCTGCGCGACGCGCTCGACGCCTTCAACGCGAAGCTCTCCGAACGGCTCACCGGCGAGGTGCGCGTGCAGCTGGTGCGCGGCCGCGCGGTCGTCACCGGCGCGCGCTCGCCGTTCGCGCTCTACGACGAGGCGCTCGCGACCTACGGCGCCGGCGACACCTTCCGCCACGACGCGGCCGGCGGTTTCATCCAGATTTACGGCCTCCCGGTCGCGGCCGGAGCCGCGAAGGCGGCCGAGGCCGCCGAGCGCGCCACCCCGGAATTCGCATGAAACGCTTGACGAAACCGCGCTGGGCGCTGTATGTCTATTCACTCATGAGCATCACCGCGATCACCCTGCGCCGACCGCCCACCGACGCGCCCGTACGATCCGTACCGGGCTTCGTCTACGCGGAGTAGCCGAATGCCGGGAACGATCGACGGGCGCGCCGCATGCGGCGCGCTTTTTGTTTTGCGAGACGCGGGAGGACGCCGATGAACGGCCCGCCGGCCGATGCGCACGAGCTGCAGTGGGGAGGCCGCTTTGCGAGCGCGCCCGACGCCGCGCTGCTCGCCTACGGCTCCTCGCTCGCCGACGATCTGGCGATCGCGCGGTTCGACGCGCAGTGCTCACGCGCGCACGTCGCCGCACTCGTCGCGGGAAAAATCATCTCCGCCGCCGACGGCGCGGCGCTCGAAGCGGCGCTCGAGCGCGTCGAGGCGGAGATCGCCGACGGGTCGTTCGAAATCTGGGCGAAGGCGCGCGGCTTCGAGGACGTCCACGGCGCGATCGACGCGCGCGTGCGCGAGATCGCCGGCGCGGCCGGCGACCGGCTGCACAGCGGCCGCAGCCGCAACGATCAAGTCGCGACGACGATGCTGCTGTTCGTGCGCGAACGCGCCTGGGACGGCGCGCGGCTTTGCACCGACGTTGCCGCGCTGTGCGCCGACCGTGCGGCCGAAGAGCTGCAGCGCGGGACGCTACTCGCCGCGACGACGCACTGGCAGCCCGCGCAGCCCGTGCTGCTCGCGCAGTGGATCGACGCGGTGGCGCGCGGCTTCGTGCGCGCCGCGGAGCGGTTCGCGCGCGTCGCGCAGGACGCGCAGCGGTTCTCGCCGCTCGGCAGCGCGGCGCTCGCCGGATCGTCGCTTCCGCTCGGGCGCGCGGCCGCCGCGGAGCTGCTCGCCTTCGAGGCGCCCTCGGAGAACTCGCTCGACGCGGTCGGCGACCGCGACGTGCTGCTCGACTTCGTCGAGACCTGCATGCGCGCGGTGCTCACCGCGTCGCGCCCCAGCGAAGAGCTCGTCGTGTGGGCGGCGCCGGCGTTCGGCTACGTGCGCCTCGACGACGCCGCGTCGACCGGCTCGAGCCTGATGCCGCAGAAGCGCAACCCCGATCCGTTCGAGCTGGTCCGCGCCGCGGCCGGCGCGCTGATCGGCGCGTACGCCGGCGCCGCCGCCACGGTGAAGGGCGTCGCGCTCTCGTACCACCGCGACCTGCAGACGACGAAATCGCTGGTCATTCGCGCGAGCGGTGACGCGTTCGGCGCGCTCGACGCGTTCCGGCGCGCGTTCGCGCACGTGCAGTTCCGCCACGACGCGATGACGGCGCGCGCCGGCACCGGCTACACGCTCGCCACCGATCTGGCCGACGCGCTGATCGCCGCGGGCGCAACGGCGCGCGAGGCGCACCGCGCGGTCGGCGAGCGCGTCCTGCTCGCCGAAGCCGCCGGCCGCGAGCTCGACGAAAACGATCTGCAGCAGCTCGGCATCCCGAACGCTCCGCTCGATTCGCGCGCGTCCGTGCTCGCGAAGCGCACGAGCGGATCAGCCCATCCGGACGAAGTCAGCGTAGCGATCGACGCGACGCGCGCGGCGATTGCGCGCGTTTCCGAACGGATTCCGTCCTACGCGAAGGAGGGCCCGTGATCACCGCCCACGTCGTCGGCGCGAGCGGGTACGCCGCCGCCGAGCTGATTCGTCTGATCGACCGCCACCCGTCGGTCGCGCTCGGCGTGCTGGAGAGCCGCTCGCAGCCCGGCACGCGGGTCGCGGACGTCTTCCCGTGGCTGCCGCACGTGCACGTCGCGCTCGAAGAGAGCGGGACGGCGCTGGCGCGCGTGCGGGAAGACGACGTCGTCTTTCTCGCCGGCGGGCACGACCTCGCGCGCGAGCAGGCGCCCGCGTTTCTCGCCCAAGGCGCGCGCGTGATCGATCTCTCGGACGCGTTCCGGCTGCACGCCAACGCGGGCGAGGCGGTGTACGGATTCCCGGAGCTGCACCGCGAGAAGATCAAAACGGCCCGGCTGGTGGCGAACCCCGGCTGCTACGTCACCGCCGCGCTGCTCGCGCTCGTGCCGCTGCAACCGCTAGTGGATCGGATCGCGAACGTCGTGATCGACGCGAAGAGCGGAATCACGGGCGCCGGCCGCACGCCGGCGGTGTCGTCGATGTTCGCGGAGCTCGACGGCGACGTGCGCGCCTACGGGCTCGGCGGACACCGGCACGGCGCGGAGATCGTGCAGGAGGCGCGCGACGCCGGGATCGCGGCGCCGATCATCTTTTCGCCGCACGTCGTGCCGCTGCGGCGCGGGATCCTCGCCGACGTCTATCTGATCCCGCGCGGGACGATCTCGCGCGACGAAGTTCTTGCGCACTTCGAGCGGTTCTACGCGGCGAACCCGTTCGTCACGGTGTTCCGCGACCTGCGCGCGCCGCATCTGCCGGCGCTCGAAGGGACGAACGACGCGCACCTGGCCGTCGCCGAGCGCGACGGCGTCGTGCAGATTCTCTCCGCGATCGACAACCTCGGCAAAGGCGCCGCCGGCCAAGCGATCCAGAACATGAACCTCGTACTCGGACTCCCGGAGGAAGACGGTCTCAATGCTCGCACAACAGTTGGCTGAAACGAACGGAGAAGCAGTCCGTTTGATCCAGGTGCGCGGCGGTCTGGGCGCGGTGCCCGGCGTGCGGATGGCCGGCGTCCACGCCGGGATCAAGAAGCGCAAGAGCGACCTCGCGCTGATCGCGCTGCCGGGGCCGCACGTCTGCGCGCAAGTCATCACGACGAACGAGATCAAAGCGGCGCCGCTGTTGGCGACGAACGCGCACCTCGACGCCGACGGCGAGGCGATCGGCGCGCTCGTCTGCAATTCCGGCTGCGCGAACGCGTGCACCGGCGAGCGCGGTCTCCGTGACGCCCAGAACACCGCGCGCCACGCGGCGACGCTGCTCGGCCTGCGCGCGACGCAAATCGTCGTGGCGTCGACCGGCGTGATCGGCGTGACGCTGCCGATGGACCGGCTCGCGAAAGGGCTCGACCGCGCCCACAAGTCGCTCGCCGAAGGCCCCGAGGCCTCGTACGACGCGGCCGAAGCGATCATGACCACCGACCACGTGCCGAAGCTGGCCGCGTACGCCTGGCACGAGAACGGCAAGCGCCGCGTGCTCGGCGGGATCGCCAAAGGTTCGGGGATGATCGCTCCCAACATGGCGACGATGCTCGCGTTCTTGGTCACCGACGCCGAGGTCTCGCGGGCGTCGCTGACCGAGGCGCTGCGCGAAGCCGCCGACGGAACGTTCAACATGATCTCGGTCGACGGCGACATGTCGACCAACGACGCGGTCTACTGCTGCGCCAAGCCCGGCGACGCGCTGGCCTCGGCCGGCCTGCGCGCGGCGCTCGCGGCGGTCTGCCGCGACCTCGCCGTCGCGATGGTGAAGGACGGCGAAGGCGCGACCAAGACGCTGACCTTCACGGTGAGCGGCGCGCGCGACGAGCGGCAAGCGCGCACGATCGGCCGCGCGGTGATCAACTCGAGCCTGGTGAAGACGGCGCTCTACGGCGAAGACCCGAACTGGGGCCGCATCGTCGCCGCCGCCGGTTCCGTGGGCGCGGGAATGAACCCGGATACCTGGTCGCTGTACCTCGGCGGAAGCACTTGGGTCGAGCGCGGCGCGATCGAAGCGATGAGCGAAGCGGAAGCGCACCACGTCCTCGAAGAGCACAACGTCGAAGCGCGCCTCGATCTCGGCCTCGGCGAAGCAACCGCGACGGCGTGGGGCTGCGACCTCACCGGCGACTACGTCCGCATCAACGCCCACTACCGGACGTGACTGCGTCACGTCCTTGGCGGTCCTGCGGCCCGTTCAGAGGAAATGTTGAATGACCCCGATTGCAATTTCTAAGGGCGCGCGGCTCGTCACGCAGCATCCGCATCTGATGCAGAACTACGGGCGGTTGGAGATCAACATCGTCCGGGGCGACGGTTGCTGGCTCTACGACGAGTCGGGGAACGCATACCTCGATCTGGTGGCGGGGATCGCGGTGTGCGCGCTCGGGCACGCGCATCCGCGGATCGCGCGCGCGATCGCCGAGCAGGCGGCGACGCTCGTGCACGTGAGCAATCTGGTGCACCACGAGCCGGCAGGGACGCTCGCCGACCGGCTCGCGCAGCTCGCAGGTTTCGACGCGGTCTTCTTCTGCAACAGCGGCGCCGAGGCGAACGAAGCGGCGATCAAGCTGGCGCGCAAGCACGCCTGGCGGCGCGGGGAGAAACGGCGCAACGTCATCCTCGCCGCCAAAGGCTCGTTCCACGGCCGCACGCTGGGCGCGCTCGCCGCGACCGACAATCCGGCATACCACGAAGGCTTCGAGCCGCTGCCGCTCGGGTTCGCGCACGTCGAGTACAACGACGTCGCCGCGCTCGAGGCGGCGATCGGCGAGACGACCGCGTGCTTTCTGGTCGAGCCGGTGCAGGGCGAGAGCGGCGTCGTCCCCGCGACGAAAGAATACCTCGATGCCGCGCGGCGGTTGTGCGACGAGCGCGGCGCGTTGCTGATCTTCGACGAGGTGCAGTGCGGAATGGGCAGACTCGGCCGGCTCTTCGCCCACCAGCTCTACGACGTGAAACCGGACGCGTTCACGCTCGCGAAGTCGCTGGCGAACGGGTTGCCGATCGGCGCGCTCGTCGTGCGCGGCGACGCCGCGACGTCGCTGCAGCCGGGCGATCACGGCACCACGTTCGGCGGTTCGCCCGTCCCCGCCGCCGCCGCGCTCGAGCACCTCGCCGTCCGTGACGTCCTCGACTTGGACGAGCACGTCACCACCGTCGGCGCGCTGCTGCGCGACGAGCTCGCCGCGGTCGCCGCCGACTATCCGGCGGTGTTCGAACCGCCGCGCGGGCTCGGCCTGATGCTGGGGCTTCCCGTGCGCGAGCCGCACGGCGCGAAGGACTTCGTCGCGCGCGGGCTCGACCACGGCGTCTTCCTCAACGCCGCGGGGCGGAACACGCTGCGCTTCGTTCCGCCGCTTGTCATCTCGGCCGACGAGGTGCGCGACGCGGCGCAACGGCTTCGCGCGACGATCGCCACGGTGCTGCGCGGCTAGGAGCTTCTGGCGCGCTCAGCCGGTGGAGCGCAGCGCGCAGCGGTCGTCGGCGACGAGCACGTCGACGACGAGCTCGTCGTCTTGCGCTCCGTGGAGGCGCGCGAAACGCTCGCGGTGCTCGTGCGGCAGGTCGGCGACGCGCAGCGATTTGATGACGGCGTTCAGCGCGTCGCGCCGTTCGGAGGGGACGCGGGCGGCGACGGCCGCGGCGATCTCCGCCTCGTCGAGCGCGCGGCGCACCAGCTCGATGAACTCCGCTTCGGAGAAACCGCACTCAGCGAGCAGCCACGCGCTGATCCCGGGCGAGATGATGTACTCGCCGGGATCGCCGCCGCGCATCAGCCCGCGCGCCTTGTCGATCGTGCGCGGCAGCAGCATCAATCCGGCCAGCCGCGCGCGCGGGTCGCGCGGGGGGCGGCGGCGCAAGCTGACCGGCCGCACGGGCGCTATTTCGTCGGCTTGAGCGCTCGCAGCGCGGCGAGCGCGTTCTCGACGTGCTTCTCGGGCTCGAGGTTCGTGTAGCTGTACGCGACCGTGCCGTCCGGCGCGATGACGTACGACGTGCGGTTGGCGTACGTCGGCGCCTTCAGCACTGCATCGTAGTCCTTCGCGATCACCAGCCCAGGATCGCTGGCGACGAGAAACGCCGAGCGGCACTCCTGCGTGGAGAACTTCTGCTGCGTCGCGATGTCGTCGCCGCTCACGCCGATCACCGTCGCGCCGAGCTTCTTGAAGTCGGCGATGTGCTCGGAAAACATGTGCGCTTCGACCGTGCAGCCGGTCGTGAACGACTTCGGAAAGAAGTACAGCACCACCGGGCCCTTGGCGAGCGCAGCCTTCAGGTCGACGGTTTGCACCTCGCCGCCGAGCGCGGCTTGCGCGGTGAACGGCGGCGCGACGGCACCGTCTTTGAGCGCCGCCGCGGCGGGCTGCGGCCCGCCCAGCGCGAGCGCGGCGCTCGCGGCCGCGAGGAGAAACGGCAGGATATTCGCTCTAGCCATGCTGGTCCTACTTAGAGAATGCGGATGAAAAAACTCTGAGGCCGGGTCGCCGGATTGTGATTCTCATTCTCATGCTCCCCGGCCTGTCGATTTGCGGCAGGGCCGCGCGTCCTAAGGGCGGATGCGACCGGCATCCGCACCGACGGAGGATCGAGAAATGAAATACATGCTGCTCATCTACGGCCCGCAGCGCGACCGCGAGCCGACCCCGGAAGAGTGGGCCGAGGCGATGCCCAAGTGGGAGGCGTACACGAGCGAGCTGCGCAACCGCGGCGCCTACGTCGACGCCGCCCCGCTCGCCGGCGTGAACACCGCGACGACGGTGCGCGTGCGCGACGGCAAGCGCCTCGTCACCGACGGCCCGTTCGCCGAGTCGAAGGAGTATCTCGGCGGCTACTACGTCGTCGAAGCGCCGACGATCGACGGCGCGCTCGAGGCGGCCGCGATGTGCCCCGGCGCGCAGACGGGGTCGATCGAGGTGCGGCCTATTGTCGCAGTCTGACGCCGGCGCGGTCGAGCGCGTCGCACGGTGCTTCCGCGAGGACGCGGGACGCACCGTCGCGGCGCTCGCGCGCGCGCTCGGCGACATCGAGCTGGCGGAAGACGCGCTGCAAGATGCGTACCTCACCGCGCTCGAGCGCTGGCCGCGGCTGGGCTTTCCGGCTCGGCCTTCGGCGTGGATCTTCACCGCGGCGCGCAATCGCGCGATCGACCGGCTGCGGCACGAACGGCTCGGCCGCGAAAAGCTGCGCCGGCTCGCCGCGCTCGAGCCTCCGGCGGACGTCGTGGACGATGCGCCCGAGGACGATGCGATGAGCGCCGTGCCGGACGACCGCCTCGGCTTGATCTTCGCCTGCTGCCATCCCGCGCTCGGCATCGAAGCGCGGATCGCGCTCACGCTGCGCACGCTCGCCGGTTTGACCACCGAAGAGATCGCGGATGCGTTCCTCGTTCCGCACGCGACGATGGCGCAGCGGCTGGTGCGGGTGAAGCGCAAGATTCGCGAAACGGCGATCCCGTTCGACATCCCGCCGGCGGAGCGGCTCCCCGAACGGCTCGACGACGTCTGCACGGTGCTGTATCTCATCTTCAACGAAGGCTACACGGCGAGCGCCGGCGATCAACTGGTGCGAAGAGACCTGTGCGACGAAGCGATCCGGCTCGGCCGCGTGCTCGCGACGCTGATGCCGCAAGAGCCGGAGGTGATGGGGCTGCTGGCGCTGATGCTCTACCACGACTCGCGCCGCGAGGCGCGCGTCGCGCCCGACGGCTCGATGATCGTGCTCGCCGAACAGGATCGCACGCGCTGGAACCGCGCGAAGATCGCCGAAGCGGACGAGTGGCTCAGGCGCGCGGCGCGGCACGACGCGCCGGGCCCGTACCAACTGCAAGCGACGATCGCGTGGGCGCACGTCGCGCCGCCGAGCGCGGACGAGGTCGACTGGCGCGGGGTCGCCGAGCTGTACCGCATCTTGGAGAAGATGACACCCTCGCCGATCGTCGCGCTGAACCGCGCGGTCGCGATCGGCTTCGCCGACGGCCCGGCCGCCGGGCTCGCCGCGCTCGATGCGTTGCCGCGCGAGGAGCTCGGCGACTACCATCACTACCACGTCGCCCGCGCCGACGCGCTGGCGAAGCTGGGCCGCGACGCCGAAGCGCGCGCGGCGTATCAAGCCGCGCTGGCGCGCACGCAGAACACCGCCGAGCAGAGCTACTTGCGCGCGAAGATCGAGCTTACGTCGGTTTGAACATCGGCGCTTCGGCGAAGCGCTCTTTGAGGAACCGGCCGTTCGCGAGCAGCGACTGCGCGTCGTCGACGACCGCGTTCTTCGCGATCTCCTGCATCTTCGCCGCCAGGACGGTGAGCTGCTCGACGACGATCTGGCGCGCCGTCTTGCCGTCGCGGATCGCGACCGTGTTGCGGTACGTCGTCGGGACGCTGAGGTAGGCGTTCAGCGTGTCGGGGAGATAGGTCGTCGCGGTCGAGCGCACGTCGTCGAAGACCGCGTCGACGACATGGCGCGCGGCGAGCCGTGGAAGGATCTCCTCGACCGCCGCGGCGATCTGCGTTACCAGCGCGGCGATCTCCGGCGGCAGGCGCTTCTGCGACTCGGCGGCGAGCCGTGCCACGCCGTCGACCGCGTCCTTCACGCTCATCTCGTCGTTGAGCTGTGTCTCGAGCGCACCGCCGTCGCGCGCGACCAGCGCACCGATCCCGTAGCTGCCGGCGACGATCACGTACCAGAAGTCGTGGATGAGGTTGAGAAAGAACGCCGCGAGCGCGAGCAGGGCGAGCCCGGAACCCGCCAGGTTGCGGTTGCTGTAGACGAAGAGCGGGAGCCTCACTGGTAGCCGCGGATCTCCTTGAAGATGCCGGCCAGCGACTCTTTCCGCGCGTCGAACGCGCGCCCGCCGGTCAGGCTCGCGATGCGCTCGAGCTCGGCCGGGCTGGCCTCGCCGATGAAGATCGGGAAGATGCGGATCCGCTGCGCGAACGCCGGCATCGCGGCGCGCTTGCGCCGGAACGCGTCGTAGTCGTCGCCGCGGTTGTTCTCGCCGTCGGTCATCAGCACGATCGAGTCGTACCGCCCGGCGTCGGCCGAGCGGTCGCGTACCGCTTCGTTGAGCGCGGCTTCGAGCGCGTCGTAGATCGCGGTGTTCCCGCCTGCCTGCAAGCCGGCCGCGAGGTTTTTGACCGCGCCGAACACGGCCGGGTCGTTCGGCTTGGCCATCGTGAACGTCTGGTCGATCTCCGGATGAACACTGAAGGTGATGATCGTGACGCGCTCGCGGTCGGCGAAGCGCGCGAACTGTCCGGTGAGCGAGTCGTCGCTGCCGGTGAGCACGGCGAGCGCGTCCTGCACGCGCTGGATGCGCGTCTTGCCGGTACCGTCGTCGTTGTCCATCGAGCCGGTCTTGTCCAGCACGTAGAACGAGTGCGCCGGGACGCGGTCCTGGTTGAGGAAGCGCAGCAGCAGCTGTTGCACCGCACCGGCCGACGCGGGGAACGGCGTCTCGGCGATGATCGCCGGGTAGTGCGTGGCGACCGACGTGTCGGTCGGACGGCGGTACGTCGTGTCGGCGATGCGCTTCTGCACGTCGGGGGATTTCAGGTACGCGACGAGCTTGTCGTACGCGGGCTGCTTCGACTCGTCGAGCAGGTCGATCGGATAGTCCGCGGTCATAACGCCGTCGGCGGGGTAGACGCGGTCGAGCTTCTCCTTCAGCCGTGAATCATTGTCGAGCGCGGCGATGCTGGCTTCGTAGGTGATGATCCCGTCGACGGTGTCTTGCGAGTCGAGGTAGGCGTCGCTGAGCCAGCCGCTGCTGCCGGAGACGAGGTGCTGTCCTTTGTAGAACGACGCGATCGCTTGGCGGTTGACGTCGGAAGGGCGCAGCGCATCGCCGGTGCCCGCGAGAGCGGTCGCAACGCTGAGCACCGCGCTGAAGCCCGAGTTCGAGGTCGACGGGTTCGTCATCGCGTAGCGGAAGTTGCCCGCCGAGACGGCGTTTTCGATCTGGCGCCAGGTGACGCGCTTCCCGCCGTCCCAGCCGAGCCGTTGCGCGACCGAATGCTTCACGCCGAGGATCACCGGCGAGAGCATGATCCGCGTGCGGGCGCGCACCGACTTGCCGGCGCTCGAGAGCGCGAGGTACTTGTCCTGCGCGAACCAGGCCGCGTCGTGCTTCTCGCCGCCCGAGAGCCGGTCGATCCCGGCGATCGTGCCGACGTACGAGAGCTGCACGGCGACGCCCGTCGCGCGCTGCGCGTCGGCCAGGATCGGCTCCATGTCCTTGAGCTCGGAGCCGGCGACGACGTCGAGCGTCATCGCCGGCGCGCTCGAACCGCCGCCGCCGCTGCTGCCGCCGCACGCTGCGAGCGCAAGGAAGAGCGCCGCCACCGCGGCGGCTCGCGCGCGCATGCTAGAGGATCCGCGCCGTTCCGTCGGCCGGCGGCGCGCTCAGCGACGCGACTTCCGAGGCGCCGCCGTCGCGGCTGCGCGCGACGTACTTCTTCGCGTTGTCGATCATCGGCTCGAGCGCGGCAACCGTCTGCTGGAACGAGACCAGCGCCTTCTCCTTGTAGGCCGAGATGTTGTCGATCGCGGACTCGGTGTCGGCGAAGGCCTGCTTCAGCGTGCCGAGGTCGACGCTCGAGGCCGTCGCCTGCTCGAAGACTCGCTCCGTGTTCTGCTTGAGCATCGATGCCGTGTCGGCGATGAGCCGGTCGGTGGTCGCGTTGAGCGCCTGGATCTGGTCGAGCACGAGCTTCTGGTTGGTCAGCGCCTGGGCGACGATGATCGCCGTGCGCAGCGCCGCGATCGTGGTGGTCGTCGCGCGGTCGACGCCCTTGATCAGCTCTTCGTTGTTCTTGCGGATCAGGTCGAGCGCGAGGTAGCCCTGCACGTTGACGGCCTGCTGCGTCGCGATGTCCTGCTGCTTCTGGCGCGCGTAGAAGAGCACGTCTTCCCTGAGGATTTTGGCGCGCTCAGGATCCGTGCTCGCCACCTGCTGGACCCGTGCGTCGATCGCGTCGGCGACTTTCTGCGCTAGGTACGCGAACTGCTCGAGCTGGCCCATCAGGTTCCAAAGATTTTCTTTCTCCTGCTCGATGTCGGCGTTGTCGTGCAGGAGCTGGTCGCGCGAGGCGTAGAGCCCGTTGATGATCGCGTTGAGGTGTGTCTGCGAGGACTCGTACGAGCGGAAGTAGTTCTCGATCTGCGGGCCGAGCGGGATCAGCCCGAGCAGCTTGTGCGGTGCGAGCAGGTCGCCGCGCGAGCGCGGGTCGAGCTTCTCGATCGTGTAACGCAGGTCGAGCAGCTGCTTCGAGACGTCCGACCCCTCGTCGAAGATCCCGCCGCCCATCGCGCGCACCGGCCGGTCGAGCAGCCGGTTCGAGACGCTCGCAGCGCGCTGGATCTCATCGTTCCCCATCGCGGAGATCGCGTTGACGCGCGTCTTGAAGTCGTCGCCGTGGACGGGGAGGGCCAGCAACTCCTTCGCGAAGTCGGCGACCTGCGCGTCTAGCTTGGCGGTTTGCTCCGGCTTGAGCTGCACCATCGCGAGCGCGGTCTGCGGCGGCACCGCGGCGACGGGCGCGGGCGGGGTGAGCGGCGGCGGCGCGGCGGCCGGCGCGGCCGATGCGGTCGGCGAGCTTTGGTCGTTCACGGTGACCTCCTAGTTCGTTTGGAAGGCGCGCTCGACGCCGGTGATGATCGCTTCGAGAAACTCGTAGGACGGCGGATCGACGACGTCGATGAGCTGGTCGGGGACGGCGATCCCGTTCTTCTTCCAGAAGTCGCGCGAGTAGGCGACGTCCTGGATGCGGAAGCCGTGCTCGACGGCGAGGTGCTGGAGCACCTCGTCCTCGGCGAGCAGATGTCCCAGCTTGTCGCCGCGGTCGGTGATCGGGACGAACGTGTGCTTGGTGTACAGCGTGGGCTTCGGGTAGAGCAGCAGCATGTCGGGGTTGCGATCGGTCTTGTGCTCCAGCGCGTACTCGATGAACTGCGACTCGTAGATCATCACGAGCGGCGCCTTGCCCATCCCGATCTGCACGTAGTCGTCGAAGGGCCCGGCCGACGACGACTCCTCATAGCCTTGCCGCAGGAACAGGCCGTTGATCTTCGGCTGAATCTGCGCGATCCGGGCGCGGTCGTCCACGATCTGGTTGCCGTTGAGCACGTACGAGGCGAGCGCGGCGTACATGATGCCTGAATTGGACTTGCGCGGGTCGGTGGTCGAGACGAGCACCGACTTGTTGACGTCGTAAGCGCCGGCGTTCTTGAAGTCGCGCCAGCGTTTGCCGCTGGTCTCCGCGTTCAGCAGCGCCGGCATGTCGATGATGTAGAACTGGTTGCCGATCTTGCGCACGATGCCGTTGGCGACGAGGATCTGCGCGATCGGCTTCCACGATGCGACCGCCATCGGCGTGAAGAACGGCGTGTAGATGTCTTTTGCGCCGACGAGCTGCTTCAGCCGCTGTCCGGCCGGCGCGCCGGCGGGGAAGGCGAAGTCGTACGTCTTGAGGTCGGTGCGGTTCGCCATGTCGCGAGAGCCGGAGGTCTCGACTTGCAGATCGATCCCGTTCTTGCGCAGCTCGGCCAGAACGCGCGGGTCGGTCAGGTAGACCTGTTTCTCCGAGCCGATCAAACCGTGGACGGTGACGACGGCGCGGTCGGCGCGGCGACGCGCCGCGTCCTGGCTGGAGAGGTAGACCGCCAGGACGACGGCCGCGACGAGCACGACAAGGGCGACGGGTCCCAGTACGCGTCGAGCGGTCACGCTGTTCGATCCTCCCGCCCGTCCGACTGGAACGGGCATGCAACGCAGGGTCGTACCCGGCGGCCGGGCAGAGGTTGCAACCGCCCGCCCAGCGGGCACTACCGCCGAGGACGGTCCTCTTCCTGTCCGAACCCTGCGCCGGGATGGAAGCGAACGCGTTCTACGAGCGGCTCGACGAAGAGACGTTCGAAGCGAGCCGCGCGACGGCGAGCCCGTGGGACGAGCGCCTGCAGCACGGCAGCCCGCCGACCGCGCTGGTCGCGCACGTGATGACGCAACGCCACCCGCGCGACGAGATGCGCATCGCACGCGTCAATTCGGAGTTTCTCGGTCCGCTGCCGCTCGCGCGGATGCGGGTGAAGACGCGCGTCGTGCGGCCGGGAAAGCGGATCGAGATGCTCGAGGGCATCGTCGAAAGCGGCGGGCGTGAGGTGCTCACGGCGCGCGCGTGGCGCATCGCGACGCAATCCGACGGCAGCGTTCCGCCGGCCGCGACGCCGCCCGATCCGGTCCCGGCGATTCCGGAACCGCGCGATCCGCCGGCCTGGATGAAAAAGTTCGGCTACGGCGAGGCGTTCGAATGGCGGCACGTCTACGGCGGCGGCGTGCCCGGCCCGGCGGCCGTGTGGTCGCGCCCGCGCATTCCGCTGATCGCGGGCGAGCCGCTCGCACCGCTCGACCGCGCGCTGCTGGTGGCGGACTCGGCGAACGGGATCAGTGGCGAGCTGCCGATGGGCGAATGGCTCTTCGTTCCGCCCTCGCTCTCGGTGGCGCTGCAGCGCTACACGCGCGGCGAGTGGACGTTGCTCGAAGCGCGCACGACGCTGACCTCAGACGGCCTCGGCCTGACGACGCTGCGTCTCGCGGACCCCGACGGCTATTTCGCCGCCGGCACACAAGCGCTGCTGGTGGAGCGCCGCGCATAACTCCCGCTCATGAGAAAGTGCCGCCTCACGCCTCGGCGGCTCCGTCTACGACTTGCGACGCCCGGTGGAGCCGGCGGGTGCGTAGATCGGTGGTGGTTTAGGGGGAGTGTACGGGGAACGAAACCGTCGCGAGGGGCGTCCTTAATCGTTCATAAGAGATACGTGAGGCGCGTCGGATGGTTTCGTTCCCGTACCTCAAGTATCGGACGCCCGCTCGGCAAGTTTACCGCTCCCGGCCCGGTCGTTTCCGTATCTTGACGTAGCCGCCGAACCGTCGGCACTGTGAGCGACCTGCCGCCCTAGGATATCCAGGCACGGCCTGGGCAATCCGCGGCGTCGGCGCGGTGACCCTCGGGAGCTGGACACCTTGTAGCGCCCTTAAGGGCTGATTGTCCAGAAACACCACGACCCGTGAATCAGATGCCGTGGCGACTGATACTCAAGAACCGCAGATGGTCAGCATCGCATTCTGCTGTTCACACCAATTTCCCGAAGCTGCGATCATGTTGTTGCCATGAATCCAATCCCCTATGCCGTCCAATTTTAGGCCGGGCTGGACGGCCATGATAGTCCATTGCACGCGCGGCGGAGTCCGAATATAGAGAGATAGGATCTCTCGCAACTCTTTCTCATCACCGTGCGCGATATGCGTCGATGCTCTGTCGCCTAGTCGACGAGCGATCTCCGGAAACAGCAGTGTTGGAACGGTCCAACGCACACTTCGACTGGCTTGTGCAAGAACTTCATAGATATCCGCAAGCCTATGGCCCGGTTTTTCACCGCTCGACCACTTGCAATGAACAAGAGTTACAGACGCCTGACGAGCCGAACTACGACGCACTACAATTAAATCAGCGATTTCATTCGCGGCATCATCGACTATCAGATAGCTGTCCGGATTTTCTGCAATGACTTCCGCGATTGTCATGGCGAGAATGTTGATTTTCCCGGCTTCCGGCACTCGAGACTCCGAGGACAAATCGACGCCATCCCAGGCCCAGCGGCGGAACTCCACCGGCGGCGCTCCGTCGAGGCTCCGCAGAATGCGCGCGCGTCCTCTAACGACGCTCGTTCCATCAGCAAAGATTATTGTTAGGGGATACTGATTGAGGATGTCACTAAAGCGCAGTCGCTCATTTTGCACAAGCGCAACGATGTCCGACCTGGCCACAACAGTACCGTCTAACTTTACAACGTATGTACCGATTAGTTTACCGGCGGCATCGACTCCGACTAACACAGAATTCCCGGCAGCACGGCCGCGAAGGACGATATCGGAGACGTGAACAGTGCTATTTGCCGTTTCTAGCTGCACATCGTTAATATAGATCTCGGCCGCGAGACTAACACATAGCACGTCCCGCGGGTAACTGGCAAGCCGATGTCGCAGCGCAAGGCCTGCGATTCCGATAGACGACGATGTAGAAGCCATAAGGCGTGAGCCGATGTCGAGACACCAATGACGCCACGCAAGGAGCGACCCAGCTGAAGACTGCCAGATTTTGGCTGAATCGAAAGCCCCACCGATGCTATCAACACCTCCACCGACGCGAAATCGACCGATCGCATGGCCTGCACTCGCAGTGAGACGATCGGTTGCAGTAATACCACGCTCCGCGGCCCGTCCTGCGAGACCTTTGTATGACGCGCCTGAAGACGCATCTATTTGATCGCTGCGGGCTCCGATACTAGAAAATGCTTCGATGTTGAAAGATCGAACGATCTTGCCCACTTCCTCACCATCCAACTGAACTGCATCCGAAGCTCCGAAGTGCGCAAGCAATTCCGCTGTCGTAGCCTCGGTATCGCTGGAAATGAAGAGTAGCCTACGACCTCGATCAATGAATGCGAGGTGAAGATCATATTGTTCCGTGTCTAATGCGGTGGAACGTAACCATCGGGGATGCACTCTGCTACGTGTGATTATGGCCGCTAGATCGCCGTCACTCTCCCAAAACGCCCGCCACACCGGACGCAGCGCTAGGTCGGCCGGAGCGCTTCGTAGGTCAACGTCGATTCCCGGCTCGATCCAGAATATTCGAGCATATCTTCCGGGCTCGACTGCGGTAAGCGCAAACTCTTCCGGCTTACCGATAAACGTTGTGAGATAGTGTCTAGAAGCGCGCTCCTTTTCAACGGCCACGTCTGCGATATCGGGCAGAAGCTGCCCCCAAGACGCGTCCTCCTGGTACAACACTTCGGTTTCGCCGGAAAGGTCTTCAGGGATTGCAACCAGTTCCGGTTCGATTATTTTATCGTCCAGTGTCCTTGCTAAGCGTCCGACAAATTGAAGCGTCGCCGCGAAAGATCGATGCTTTGCATGATAGGCAGCAATCTTTAGTCGTTTAAGATCAAAACCTTCGGTCAGGACGCCGACGACGATTACGCCGCGATAGATTCCTTGTTCAAGACGCTCGACGATATCGTTAACCTCGCGCGCGGATAGTGTCCCGACCAGGACGGGGAGTTCCAATCCTTTTCTTTCATATAGAGCCTTAAGCCGGTAAGCCTCAGCGATTTTGTTAGTCCGCACCAATAGCTGGCTCCCGGCGTCTCGGTGCCTCCTGGTATTCAACCTTTGGATAGCAACGCGTGCAATCGCATCATCTGCTGTTTCGCCCTTATCGAACTTTACGGGTATAAAGGCGATTGGCCAATAGACGCCGTCAGCAATTGCTTCTCGGATGGAATATGTATAAACTATCTCCCCCGGCATTTGCCGCCGATCTCGACGTACGGGGGTAGCCGTCAGCATGGCGCATGGAAGAGTAGCAAACTCTTCAAGAATTGCGTTCCAGGTCGGTGCTGGAGAATGATGAGCCTCATCAATTATAATTTGATCGAATAAATCTGGCGGTGGCGCCGGCACTCCGTACTTACTACTGACGCACTGAGGAGTCGCCACTATGACGTCATAGCCCGAAAGCGAATCCCAATCACCAGCCGATCTGATCCGCTTGCTCAGTGCTCGCACCTTTGGAGCCGCAACATTGCGCCGAAGCGCATTTGCCAGCTTAAGTGAGTTTAAGGTGCTGAACTCACGTTGTACTTGTCGTCGAACGATTTGAGACGGGACGACGACGAGTACACGCTTAGCGGCAGTGGCAATTGGCAGCGCCGTGATTACCGCAGTCTTGCCTGTTCCGGTTGGAAGTATTGCCTGACTTATTCCCGAACCTTCGAGAACACGCGCGGCAAGAGCCCACGTCGCTGCGACTTGAGCTCTGCGGAGCGGTCGTGGCGCATCCGATTTAAAAGCCAGAGATAAGTGGGCGTGATTGTCGCTGAAGAATGACGTTGCTGCCTCCTGACGATAAGGCCCGCGCCTTGACAAGTCACACGAGTTTGACTTCTGGCCTTGCGTACATCGTTCCGCCCGGAGCCTGGCTAGTCCCTGCGATACATGACTAATCTCCCTCCATCAGAGGTCCTTGTCCCAATCCGCGCCAGCTGATTCGCACTCGCCGCCGGATCCTATAGTTCACTCGCGCGACGGCGATCCTCGTGACGCTCGCCGTCGATGACGCGCTCCCGCTCGCCGACCGCGTCGTCGTGCTGGCCGGAACACCGTCGGAGATCGCGTTCACCGGCGTCGTCGGCGCCGACGCGACGCGGGCCGCGATTTTCAACGCCCTTGGCGTCGCGGACGTCGGACGAGATCAAAGATCTTGGCCTCCACCGCAACCAGCGAGACGAGATAGCGGTTTTAGGGAGCCCTACTCAACGCCACCGGAGGTACAGATGAAGCCAGGACAGCCGCCGCTAGGAATCTGATTAAAACGCCCTCAGCCTGAGCGCGGCGCCGTGCAGCGTTCGTGCTCGCACAGCCAGCTCGCGATCGCGGCGCTGAAGCGCTCGTCGTACTTCGGAGGCGCTCCGCCAGCCGGCTGCTGCACGCGCTCCAAGGAGGCGCGTTGCGAGGCAGCGGGGATGAGGTAGTGGTCCATCCCGTCGATCACGGTCAGCTTCGCGCGGCCGGGGTGGGCGCCGTTGACGACGTCGACGATGCGCTTGTGGTCGGCTTCGTCGGTGACGAAGTCGGCGGACCCGTAGACCGCGAGCACGGGTATCGACAGCTTCGACCACGGCTCGGCCATGTTGAAAGCAACGATCTGCTGGAAGTACGCCGGCGGGGCGGGATATTGCACGTAGTCTTTGCACTCCGGGGTTGCGCGCAGCAGCGCATCGCGGTCCTGTTTCTCCACCAGCAGGCGGTGCATGCAGTTTTCCTTCAGCAGCATATCCGCGTCGACTTCGGCCGGGGTACCGCCGCTGAGCTCTTCCTGGCGGCGACTGTTGATCAGCTCGTACTCGAACCAGTCGCGGCCAACGCCTTCGGCGACGACGATGCCGGCGACCGGCTTCTGCAGCGCGAGCCGCGGCGCGATCACCGAGCCGATGCTGTGGCCGAAGACGTAGACGTGCGCCGGATCGACGTGCGGGTCGGCGAGCAGCGCGTCGAACGCCACCGTGTAACTCGCCGCTTCGGTGACGTAGTCGACCGTCGAGCACGGCGGGCCTTGGCTGTCGCCCACGCCGCTTTTCTCCAAGCGCATCGTGACGAAGCCACGCTTGCTAAGATCGTGCGCGAGCCGGAGGTATGCATCTTCCGGATTGGACGCGACGTCGACCGAGTAGCAGCCGATCCCGCCGACGATCAGCACGGCCGGGTGCTTTCCGGCAACGCCGTGCGGCGTGGTGACCAGCGTGCGCCGCAAGCTGTGGTCGACGTCGACCGCGTCGTAGGCGGTGTCGACGGCCGAATCGTGTTCTTTCGGCGCTTCGGCGAGAACCACGCGAACGTTCATCGCGTCCTTGCCGCGCACGATCCGCAGCGCCACCGGCTGACCGGCGGGCCGGCGCAGCTTCTTCAGAAAGTCCGGAACGTCGGCGACCGGCGCGCCGTCGAGGCTCTTCACCACGTCGCCGGCGAGCAGTCCCGCCACCGCGGCAGGAAGCGACGGCAGGACCGCCGTGACCGTTACGCCGCCGCCCTCGGCGTTGGCCAGGCTCGCGCCGAGAATCCCGCGGCGCGGCAACGTCTCGCGCGCCGACGCAACAGCGCACAGCAGCGTGACCAGGATGAGGACGGCGGCGGCGGTGCGGCAGACGGGTCGGCGAGCGGTCAGCATAAGCAGCCCTACGCGAGCGGCCGGCCCGCTCCTCCTAATTTATACGGAGATCGTGTGCGCGCGCTCGCTGCGGGGCGGCGGGCGGCTACGCGCGGGCCGCGAAGCGAGGGCGTCTGATGGAAGAGCGGACGTTCGGCTTTCGCACGCGCGCGCTGCACGCGGGGACGCCGCCCGACGGCGAGACCGGCGCGCGCGCCCTGCCGCTGCATCTTTCGACGGCGTTCGTCTTCGACTCGACCGAGCACGCGGCCGAGCTGTTCGCGCTGCGCAGCTACGGCAACATCTACTCGCGGATCGGAAATCCGACCGTCTCGGCGTTCGAGGAAAAGCTGGCGAGCCTCGAGGGCGGACTCGGCTGCGTCGCGACCGCGAGCGGACTCTCCGCGCAGCTGGTGACGATCCTGAGCATCGCGCAGCAGGGCGATCACCTCGTCGCTTCGGCGAACCTGTACGGCGGGACGATCACGCAGTTCTCCGTCACGCTCAAGCGCATGGGTATCGAGACGGCCTTCGTTCCGGCCGGCGATCTGGACGGCGTGCGCGCGGCATTGCGCGAGAACACGCGCGCGGTGTTCGTCGAAACGATCGGGAATCCGAACGCGAACGTCGCCGATCTGGCCGCGTTCGCGGAGATTGCGCACGGCGCCGGCGTCCCGCTGATCGTCGACAACACGTTCGCGACGCCCTACCTGTGCCGGCCGATCGAGCACGGCGCCGACGTCGTCGTCCACTCCGCGACGAAGTTCATCGGCGGACACGGCACCGTGATGGGCGGCGCGATCGTGGAGTCCGGCTCGTTCCCGTGGGCGGCCGGGAAGCATCCGCTGCTGGCGACGCCGAGCCCGGGCTACCATGGCTTGAACTTTGCGGAGACGTTCGGCGAGTACGCGTTCCTCCAACGCGCGCGGGTCGAGGTGCTGCGCGACGTCGGCGCGTCGCTTTCGCCGATGAACGCCTGGCTGCTCGTGCAGGGGCTGGAAACGCTTGCGCTGCGGATGCCGCAGCACGTCGCAAACGCGCGTACCGTCGCGACCTTTCTGCGCGGGCACGACGAAGTCGCGTGGGTGTCGTATCCGGATCTGCCGGACAGCGTCGATCGCGCGCTCGCAGCAAAATACTTGCCGCTCGGCGGAGGATCCGTATTCACGTTCGGTTTGCGTGGCGGACTGGAGGCGGGACGCGCGTTTATCGAGGCGCTCGAGCTCTGGAGCCACCTGGCGAACGTCGGCGACGCGAAGAGCCTGGTAATCCATCCCGCCTCGACGACGCACCAGCAGCTCACCGCAGACGAGATGCGCCTGGGCGGGATCGGTCCGGAGACGGTGCGCTTGTCGGTAGGACTCGAAGACGTGGACGACTTGATCTGGGATCTCGAACGCGGGCTCACCGCCGCGCGCAAAGCCGCTGCGGTGAGCGCGTGATCCTCACGACGCCGGCGGAGCGGCGCGCGCTGCTCGACCGCTCGCGCACCGTCGGGATGGTCGGGGCGTCGGCGAACCACAGCCGGCCGAGCTACTTCGTCTTCTCGTACTTGCGCACGAAAGGGAAGCTCGACGTTTCCCCGATCAACCCGGCAATCGCGGAGATCGACGGCGTGCACGCGTATCCGTCGCTGGCCGCGTATCGTGAAGACCGCGGCGCGCCGCCGGACATCGTGGACGTGTTTCGCAAGCCGGACGACGCGCCGCAAGTCGTGCGCGAGGCGATCGCGGTCGGCGCGAAGGCGGTATGGTTTCAGTATGGCGTGATCAACGACGAAGCGATCCGCCTCGCCGTCGAAGCCGGGCTCGACGTCGTCGTCGACCGCTGCATAAAAGTGGAGTCGGCACGCTTTGACGGCGGCCTCGCCCTGGGCGGGATGAACACGGGGCTACTGACGTCAAAGCGACGCGCTCGGTAATGATTAATCAGAGAATCGACCGGGATTTACGTGCCGCAGCAGTTCGAGGCTGCCATCAGAAATATGCGAACTTCCCCCGAATAATGCGAAGTTGTATGAAATGATGGCCGAAAAGGACCGGGACTAGCGCTGGAGCCTGGTAGAATTTACGAACTACGGTGGCGCGACATGTTTTTCCAGCATGGTTTGATGCGGCGGCCTTTCGTGAAGCGTTTCAGCTAGCTTCAGAGAACCTTCCGCTGGCGGAACTCCGATACAGCGCCGCTGCGTCTGCCGACTCTTGCAGTGTCGACATCGCCCAAGAATACGTCGACGACTACGGAGTCTATCGTCTCGAAATTCTTCGTCGGATACGGGATATCGTTGCGACGAAAGTCGCCGAGCATGCAGGTTTTTTTGTCGTCGACGACCCGCCCCACCGTGCCTACCATTTTCAAAAGCGCGGATTGGCGACGCGGCATCTGCAATCAATGCTGACGCTCTACGACCGCATCGGCGTTTCAATCATACAGCTTGCGGCCACGCAAGACGGTAGAATCGTCTGGCCTAAATTCGGCTTTCGCATCGATCCGGCGGAACGTGCGGAGTTTGAGAACGAGCTCATCGCTCTGGAGACGCGCCTGACCGGAATACGACCCGCTCGCTCGTCGTTGCCGGTGGACGGGCCTGACATGCTGACGTACAGCCGAGGCGAATACCCGCTCGGCATGATGGCACTCCGCGCGCGCAGCTTTTGGTCTCTGCAACTGGACTTGACTGATCGGGCGCAACGCGCGATACTAGAAGCAAAATGTCGACCTTAGCTGTGCGCATGGAAGAAGTCCGCCGAGAAACGCTTGAGCTTGCCAAGCGCATGCTGACGCACGTCGGTCAGCGTATTGAAGAAAGCAAGGCGCATCTCCGGCTACGCGAAGACGCTTCCAAAACGGCTGCACCTGCGGACTACAACACGCGCCCCGACGGATAGAACAAGAGAGCCGTTAGCTCCCGTACCGCGAGCTTCAAAACGCGGACTACCTTCGCAGCACAAGAAGCGCATTGTTCAGTAGCCGGCCGGGCTCGGTGACGTAGCGGCCTTCGAACCAGAGGCCGGCGGAGGCGCCGCCGTCGAAGGCCATCGCTTGGTAGGCGCCGAGGCCGAGCATCACGTCGGCCATCTGGCGCGTCGTACCACCGGAGGTCGCGAGGATCATCGTCGTGCCGTCGCGGGTCAGCCCGACGGCACTGCGCGCCGCCAACGCGTACAAGATCTTCGGATCGCGAAAGCCTTCGGCGGCGGGATCGACCGTGGTGCGGCCGTTGGTCACCAGCCGCGGACCGCAGCCGATCGCTTCGCGCGCGGAGGCGAAGGCGCCCAGCGGCGCGCCGTCGCTCCGCACGACGCGGTATTCGGCTTTTCGGCCGACGGCGAAATGCGACGCCGCTTTTGCTTCACCGCGGAAGTAGACGACGTAGCCGTGGCGCGGGATGATCGTCGCGGTGTTCTGAATCGCGGTGACGACGCCGTCGGCGACTTGTACTTGCGGCCCGCCGCTCAGCCCGGTGCGCTCGCCCCACTCGGGCGTGAAGATCGTGATCGTATCGTTCGTTCCCGATGGATAGCGATTGATCCAGTACGCGTACCAGTTGTCGGGCCAGCGCCAGCGTCTCGTGCATGCCGTGCAGGTCTGGAGGCCGGCCGACCGGGGCCGCCGTAGACGCGGCCGAGGCAATGTCCGAAGCGCAAGTCGAGATCGTCATCGGGTTGCTGGTCGTGGCGATTCCGCTCGTCGCGATGGCGCGCCGCGCCGACGTGCCGTACCCGATCACGCTGGTGCTCGGCGGACTGGCGCTCGGATTCATTCCAGGCCTTCCCGACGTCCGCCTCGACCCCGCGCTCGTGCTCCTCTTCTTTCTCCCCCCGCTGCTGTACTGGGAAGCGATCACCGCGCCGACCGACGTCATGCTGGCGAATCTGAGCCAAATCGGAAACCTCGCGGTCGTCCTCGTCGTCGTGACGACGCTCGCCGTCGCCGCGATCGCGCACGCCGTCATCCCCGGCATGTCATGGCCGATCGCGCTCGTGCTCGGCGCGGTCGTCGCGCCGACCGACGAGCTTGCGTCGGCCCCGGTCCTCGAGCGCTTTCACATCCCGCGGCACGTCATCGCGATCGTCGAAGGTGAAAGCCTCGTCAACGACGCGTTCTCGCTCGTGATCTACGCCGCTGCGCTGACCGCGGCCGTCTCCGGCACGTTCGACCCCGGCCGCACCGCGTTGTACCTCATCGCCGCGCCGGTCGGGTCGATCGTGGTCGGACTGATCGTGGGCCGAGTGGCGGTCGAAGGCTGGCGGCGCATTCGCGACACCGAGCTGCAGTCGGTGATCTCGCTGCTCGTCCCGTTCGCCTCGTATCTGCCGGCGCTGCGGGTCGGCGCCTCCGGCGTCCTGGGCGTCGTCACCACCGGCGTGTTCGTGAACCGCTTCACCCCGATCGTACTCACGCCGGAGTCGCGCTTGCGGCTGATCGGTTTCTGGCAGACGTTCGTCTTCGTCGCCAACGCGCTGCTGTTCTTGCTGGTCGGCTTGCAGCTTCACGACATCGCCGCGAACGTGTTCAAGAACAACTCCTGGCAGAGCGTTCTGTGGGCGACGCTGGCGACGAACGCGGCCGTCATCCTGGTTCGCTTCGGCTGGATCCTGCTCTCCGAGTACCTCCCGTACGTGGGCGCTTCGTCGGAACATTCGGAGCCGGACGTCAAGCATGCGATCATCGTCGCGTGGTCCGGGCTGCGCGGCGCGGTCTCGCTCGCGGCCGCGCTGGCGATTCCACTGACCGTCGCGGGCGGCGCGCCGTTCCCGCACCGCGATCTCATCATCTTCCTCACCTTCTCGGTGATCCTGGTAACGCTGGTCGGCGGCGGCCTGACGCTTCCGGCCGCCACCGCGCGGCTCGACGTGAGCGACGCCGGCCGCGAGGAAAGCGCAGACTTGCAGCGCGCGCTGGCCGGCGTCACCAAAGCGGCGCTCGAGCACATCGAGACGCTCGAGCGCGAAGGTCGTATCGATCCGGAGCACGCGCAAGCCCTGCGTGCGCGCTATGCCAAGCTCCCCGACGAAGGCCAGGAACCGTCGGATCCCGCCGCGCGTGAAACGGTCCGCCGCCGTTCGACTGCCGAGCGCGAGGTGATCGAGGCGGAGCGCCGGGCGCTCATCGCGCTGCGCGAGCGCGGCGAGATCGACAACACGGTACTTCGCCGGGTCACGCTCGCGCTCGACCTCGCCCACTCGCGGATACGGAACTGATCGCCTGCGGCGCGCGCCCGCAGGAGTCGAAGCGGCTTTGCGCCGACGGAACGCCATGACCGAAGGCGAGCTGCTCTGGACGCCCGATCCCGCCGTCGCGGCGGAGAGCACGGTGGCGCGATTCATGCAATGGCTTGCGGAGAACCGCAGGCTGACATTCGCGACGTACGAAGAGCTGCGGCGCTGGTCGGTGAGCGATCTCGAGGGCTTCTGGGGCGCGGTCTGGGACTTCTTCGGCGTCGAGTCGGCGGCGCCGTACGAGCGCGTGCTGAGCGCGCGCACCATGCCGGGCGCCGCGTGGTTCGAAGGCTCGCGCGTCAACTACGCCGAGCACACATTGCGGCACGAACGCAGCGCCGCGCCGGACGAAGCCGCGCTCGTCCACGGCTCCGAGCTGCGGCCGCTCGCCGAGATGACGTGGCGCGAGCTGGGCGGCGCGGTGCGCGTGCTCGCGACGCAGCTGCGCGCGCTCGGGATTCGGCCGGGCGAGCGGGTCGCGGCGTATATGCCGAACATCCCCGAGACGGCGGTCGCGATGCTGGCGACCACCGCGGTCGGCGCGGTGTGGTCGTCGGCGGCGCCCGAGTTCGGCGCGCGCACGGTGATCGACCGCTTCGCGCAGATCGAGCCGAAGCTGCTCTTCGTCGCCGACGGCTACCGCTTTGGCGGCAAGGACTTCGACCGCACCGCCGAGATCCGCACGATCCTCGCCGAGCTGCCGACCGTCGAGCACGTCGTGTGGCTTGCATACCTCGATCCGTCCGCACCGCCGCGCATCGAGAACGCCACGGCCTGGTCCGAGCTGCTGGATCATCCGCCGGTCGGCGCCGATGCGTTCGCGTACGAGCGCGTCGCGCACGACCATCCGCTCTGGGTGCTGTTCTCCTCGGGCACGACGGGGTTGCCGAAGCCGATCGTGCACGGCCACGCCGGGGTTCTCGTCGAGAGCCTCAAGGGCACCGGGCTCGCGCAAAACCTCTCGCCGCGCTCGCGCATGTTCTTTTACACGACGACCGGCTGGATGATGTTCAACGCGCTGCTCTCCGCGCTGCTGCAAGGCGCCTCGGTCGTGCTTTACGACGGGCATCCCGCATATCCGGCGCCGGACTTGCTCTGGCGGCTTGCGGCGGACGCACGCGCGACTTGTTTCGGCGCCAGCCCGACCTTCGTGCAGATGATGCAGAAGGCGGGCGTCGTCCCGCGCGAGCGGTTCGATCTCTCGCCGCTGACCAGCGTGCTGCTGACCGGCTCGCCCGTGACGCCGGAGTCGACGGCGTGGTTCTACGAGTCGGTGAAGCGCGATCTCTGGGTCACCTCGCCCTCGGGTGGGACGGAATTGTGCGCCGGGCTCGTCGGCGGCTCGCCGCTCCTGCCCGTGTACGCCGGTGAGATTCAGTGCCGGCTGCTCGGGATGGACGTGCACGCCTGGAACGCGGCCGGCGAAGACGTCGTCGGCGAGGTCGGCGAGCTCGTCGTCACCAGCCCGTCGCCCTCGATGCCGTTGTACTTCATGAACGACCCGGACGGCTCGCGCTACAGAGAGACGTACTTCGAGCAGTTCCCCGGCGCGTGGCGGCACGGCGACTTCATCAAGATCAACGCGCGCGGCGGCTGCTACATCTACGGCCGCTCGGACGCGACGCTGAACCGCCACGGCGTCCGCATCGGCTCGGCCGAGATCTACCGCGCCGTCGAGCAGCTCGACGAGGTCGCGGACAGTCTCGTCGTCTGCCTGGAGCTCCCCGGCGGCAGGTTCTACATGCCGCTGTTCGTGCGGCTGAGCGAAGGCGCGCTCTTCGACGACGCGCTGCGCGCGCGCATCGAGGCGAAGCTGCGCGCCGATTGCAGCCCGCGCCACGTCCCGGACGAGATCCACCGCGTCGAGGCGATCCCCTACACCCTGACCGGCAAGAAGATGGAGATCCCCGTTCGCCGCATCCTGGCCGGGACGCCGCCGCAGAAAGCGGCGAGCCGCGAAGCGATGATGCAGCCCACCGCGCTGGACTGGTACGTCGCGTTCGCCGCGTCGCGGGCCGTGACGGCGTAGCGCCCGCCTACCCGGTTTTCGGTATGTCGGCGCCGCGTTGCTCGGCGCTACGGTGCAGTGGGATGTTCTGTCTTTGCCTGCACGCTGCGGAGTCGCATCACGCCGACGGATGCCACGTCCTCGAGCGCGAGAACGGCGCGCTGGTGCGCTGCAGCTGCCGGCTTTCACGCGAAGACGTCGCGCGGGGCGTCGATCATCTCAGCGAGGCGCTGCGAGAAGTGAGGCGGCGCACACGCCCGCCGGGACATGCCTGAGTCAGGCCGGCGGTAGCGCCGGGCGGCGCCGGCCGGTTTGCGTGCGCTGCTCGAACGCCCGGGCGAACTGCAGCAGCCCCAGCTCGTCGCGGTAGCGGCCGACGATCTGCACGCCGACCGGCAACCCGTCCGCGGTGAAGCCGCACGGCACCGAGATCGCGGGATGCCCGGTCACGGTGATCCACGAGCACGAGCGCATCCAGTCGAGATAGTTCTCCATCTTCACGCCGGCGATCTCGGTGACGTACGGCACCTCGACCGGGAACGGCGCGACTTGGTTGACCGGCGCGATCAGGAACTCGTAGCGCTGCATGAACGCCTGCATCCGCCCGAACACCTGCGTGTGCAGCCTCGTCGCCCGCGCGATCTGCTCGGAGCTCAGCACGCGGCCGAACTGCACGTTCCACACGATCGTGTCCTTGAACGCGTTCGGGTAGCGGTCGAGCAGGTCGCCGAACTCGTTGACGAAGAGCACGCCGCGCAGCGTTTGGAAGACCTCGTCGGCGCCGTCAAGGTTCGGCGAGGTTTCTTCAACGGCGCAACCGAGCTCCGTCAGCGCGCCGCGCTGCGACTCGAGCGCCGCGGTGACGGCCGGATCGACCGGCAGCCCGCCGAGATCGGCGCTCCACGCGACGCGCGTCCCTTTGAAATCGCGCGCGTGGAGCGCGCCGAAGATCGCGCCGTCTTCCGCAAAGGTGAGGGGATCGCGCGGATCGGGTCCGGCCAGCACGCTCAAGTACAGCCCGACGTCCTCGACGGTGCGCGCCATCGGCCCGTTGACCGCGAGCGTGTTCCAGACGTCTTGCGAGGGCGCGCGCGAGACGCGCCCGACCGACGGCCGCAGCCCGACGACGTTGCAGAAGTTGGCCGGGTTGCGCAGCGAGCCGCCCAGATCGCTGCCGTCGGCGAGCGCGACCATCCCGCACGCCAGCGCGACCGCCGAACCGCCGCTGCTTCCGCCGCACGTCTTGCTCGGATCGTACGGGTTGCGCGTCGCGCCGAAGACCGTGTTGAACGTCTGCGAGCCGGCGGTGAACTCCGGCACGTTCGTCTTGCCGACCGCGATCGCGCCGGCCGCGCGCTGGCGCGCGACGATCGTGCAGTCTTGGTCGGGGACGAAATCCTTGTAGATCGGCGAGCCCCAGGTGGTGCGCATCCCGCGCGTGAGCATCGAGTCCTTGTGCGCGACCGGCAAGCCGTGCAGCGCTCCGAGCCGCTCGCCGCGCGCCTGGCGCGCGTCGGCGTCGCGCGCGCGGTCCAGCGCTTCGTCCGCGTGGAGGGTGACGATCGCGTTCAGCGCCGGGTTCAGCCGCTCGATCCGCGCGAGATGCGCGGACACGACCTCCACCGCGGAGACTTCTTTCGCGCGGATGCGCCGCGCCAGCTCGCTTGCTGGTTGGTCGCAGAGCTCGTCGAGGCCGAAGTTGCCGATAACGTTCATTCCGGTGAGCCTTAAGGCCCAGGACTCAGGTTGAATTCCTGGCTATTGGCGATACTACACCAATGGGAGAGCCAATGCCGCGTCCCGACGCGGCACGGCGGCGAGTGTTCGACACGCTGGCGGAAGGTGTGGTCGTACAGGACACGGACGGGACCGTCCGCGACTTCAACGCGCCCGCGCTGGCGCTCCTGGGGGTCACCGCCGAGGAGTTGCGCGAGCGCGCCCCGCTCGACCCCCACTGGCGCGCGCTGTGGGACAACGGCACCCCGCTGCACGTCTTCGAGCGGCCGCTGCGCACGATCTTGCAGGTCGTGCACGAGCACGGCCGCCTGACGATCGGGGTGCGCGGGCGCGACGGCACGACGCGCTGGCTGAGGATCGCGACGCACGTCGTCTACGACGACGAGAGCGGAGCGGAGACGATCGTCTCGACGATCGCCGACGTCACCGCGCAGCGCGAGGCCGAGCTGCAGAACGCGCACTACCGCGAGATCATCGACACGCTCAACGCGTCGTATCACATCGTCGAAGAGTCGCCGATCGGGATGTGCAGCGTCGACGTGGAGGGCAACGTCCTGCGCGGCAACATGGCGTTTCTGACCCTCGGCGGCGCAGAAGCCACCTCGATCTTCCAGCTGATCCCGGAGGACGACCGCGCGCAGCTGCGCGAGGAGCTGGCGCGCTTGATGGACGGCCGCACGCCCTCGGTGCGCATCGAGACGCGGATGCAGCAGCCGACCGGCGCGACGATCTGGTGCGAGATCACCGCGGTCGCGATGCGGGCGGGTTTACCGGACGCCGCGATCCTGCTGCTGATCAACGACGTGACCGAACGGCGTCGGCGCGAAGCGCGGCTGCGCCAGCTCGCCGAGCGCGATCCGCTCACCGGCGTGCACAACCGGCGCAGCTTCATCCACGTGCTGCGCGAGCGGCTCGGCGCGCTCGACCGCAACCGGCGCGCCGGCACCGACTGGATTTTGATGCTGATCGACCTCGACGGCTTCAAGGAAGTGAACGACACGCTCGGCCACGCCGGTGGCGACGCCCTGCTGATCGCGGTCGCCGGCGGGATCCGCGACCGCACGCGCGTCGAGGACACCGTCGGCCGGCTCGGCGGCGACGAGTTCGCCGTGCTCCTTCAGTCGCGCAGCGGGACCGACGCGGGGGCGATCGGCGACGAGATGATCGCGCGCATCACCGGCGCGGCGCGCTCGGTCGCCGGCGCGCCGGCGGTCACGGCGAGCATCGGGATCGTGCACCTGCGCGCGGGCCGCGAGCCCGAAGAGATCCTGGCCGCTGCGGACCGCGCGATGTACGAGGCGAAGCACGCCGGCAAGGCGCGCTGCGTCGATGCGGGAGCGGTGCTCAGCAGGCAGTGAGCACGCGTGCGCCGCGGCGCGCGTCGTGCCGCTCGCACGAGATCAGGTCGAGCCGCGCGGAGGTCGCGCCCGACGCGACGCACCCGCACGCCCAGTCGACCGAGAGCCGCACGCGCTCGCGCCCGTCCGCGACGACAAGGTGCGAGCCGGGACGGCCGAGCAGGATCATGAGCGTTTCGAGCGAGCGAACCATCGCTCAAACTCGTTCCCGGCGGGCGCGGCCGGCTTACTGAGTCTTTGGGCTCAGGGCGACCCCGTGCTCGGCGGCCCGGTGCGCGCCAGCGTTCCGTCCTGGTAGCGGACCGCGTCGATGCTGCAGACGATCTTGGCCGGCGGCCCGGCGTCGCTCAACTCCGCCAGGTTGATGCGGTCGACTGTCTGGCCGGGATCGAGCTTCGACTCGCTGATGTTCGTGCGGGTCGCGTTGACATCGCCGAACGCGTCGTAGAACGCGAACCGCACGCGGACCGCGGTCACGGCGCGGGTCCCGGTGTTGGTGATCCGCAGCGCGTGGTGAACCAGCGTCAGCCCGTCGGTGCCGCGCCCGTCGGAGTAGCAGCCGTCGATCCGCACCGGCCCGGGTTGGGTGGCGACTTGGGTGGCGATCGGGTGCGCGGCGGAGAGCCGTATTCCGCCGGTGTCGACGGGCACGACCGTCGTGCGGTTGTCGGCCCGCGCCGAGGCCGTCATGGCGAGCAGCGCCGCGCAGGCCGCCGCGGCGAAGAACGAATGACGCACGTGGAACCTCCGGGGAGTATTGCTTGGGCCGATAACGCAGCCGCGCCCGCGGCCGTTCGCGGGAGGAGTCCGCGGCGGCCGGGCGGATGTAGCGGCATGCGCCTGAAGATTTTCGCGGCGCTGCTGCCGGTCGTGCTGCTCTTCGCGGCGCCGCCGGCGAGCGCGCAGAGCACCAACCGGGACACGACGCGGGAACAGCTTCGCTCCGTGCTCGCCTCCGCCGGCGCGCGCAGCGACGTGAACGTCGCGTTCCGCCAGAGCACGAAGAACCCGTACAACTTCGTCGGGACGATGAGCGGGCTGGCGAACTCCGACTACCTCGAGATCGTCGTCAGCGTGACGCAGTCGGACACGATCGGATTCCGCGTCTACCCGCACTACCGCAACAACTACATCAACCTCAACCGCGCCACGGACCCGACCGGGCTGATGCGCAGGCTGCTGTACTACAGTGACCAGAACTTCTTGTTCTGGGGCGCCGACGACACCTACGACGTGTTCAGCGGCTACACGGTCACGCTGGAGTCCGGTTTCCCGTCCGAGTCGATCGTCGTCGTGCTGCGCAGCATCCGCAACACCGACAAGTTCGTCGGCGCGATGCGCCCGTTCATCGACGGCTCGGCGGCGCGGTAGCGGGTGGCTTCGCGGGGAGCGCGGCGCGCCAGCGCCGCAGCGGTGACGCTCGTGCTCGCGGTGGCGGCGGGACTTCCGCTCCGCGCGCAAACTCCGGCGCCCGCATCGTCACCGGCGCAAGGCGAAGCGCGGCCGCCGTGCCGGTTCGCGCTGGTCGCGATGAACGAGACCGTCGACTCCGCGCACGCGAAGGCAGGCGACGTCTTCACCTTCGCGCTGGTCGATTCGGCGACGACTTCCGACGGGACGATCGTTCCGCGCGGAACGCTCGGCTACGGGATCGTCGCGAACGCCGCGCACGCGGGGAGCGGCGGGCGCGGCGGCTACCTCGCGCTGGAGACGCGCTTCTTCGTCCTCGACGACGGCCGGCACGTGCAGGCGATCATCGACCGCGCGAGCGATCAGGCGTCGTCCGCGCTCGGCGCCTCGGCGAACGCACCCGGAATTCTAGGCTGGATCCCGATCGTCGGCTACGCGGTGGGCGGCTACGACGCGATGCACCACGGCAAGGACGCGACGATCCCGCGCGGCACCCGCGTAGGCGTCTTCATCGGCGACGACGCCGCCCTCGGCACCTGCCGCCCGCCGAACCCGGGCGAAACGCCGCCGCCCGTCGTCACGCCGTCCCCGGCAGCAACGCCGGTACCGGCGGCAGCGACCGCCGCGCCGGTTCCAGCGACCGCGACGAATGCGCCGGCACCTGGGGCGCCGCCGACACCACCGACGCCGGTGACGTCACCGACCGCTTCGAGTAGTCGTAGATAAGGGGACTCCGCGCGCGCGTAAGGCGCCCGCTGGCACGCTAGACGGTTGTCGATCGCAGGAGGCCTTCGCCTTCGCGGCGTCCAGCCGCTCATCTCGCGAACTCGAAAGATCGCTTTGATTGGCGAAGCTTATCCGCCGTAGTTCTTCGTAAGGCGTCCGGACTTCGTGATGAAGCCCTCCTTCATCAGCCTAGCGCGTGCAGCCCGTTTCGACTTGAGCGAGCGCCGAGATGCTTCCTTGGCTGCCTTCTTGAAGTTCCGCAACAAGTCGGGGTCATCCAAATTGAATCGCGCAGTCATTGACGTTTTCATCCGTTCCTTGGTGAGGATAGGAATGATTTTAGCACCGTATTTGCGCGTTGAACATACCTAACTTGAGGAGTCCCGGTTTCATCGGCGACTTCGCAGCCCGAACCGACGGCTTAGGCGGCCGAAACGCTCAACGGTCTGCCTCAGTACGCGCCGGAGCCGAGCCCGAGGTTCGGCTGCACCTTACCGTCTCTTCACATCGCCGGGACGATGAGGTGCGCGTCACCGAACTCGTGCCAAAGATAGCCGGCGTCGAGTGCTTCCGCATAGGCGCGCTCGAGGAGCGGCGCGTCGGCGAAGGCGCGCAGCATGTCGAGGTGGCTTGCTTCGGGCTCGTGGAAGCCGGTGAGGAGTCCGTCCACAACGTGGACGCCGCGCTCCGGCGTGACGATCAACTCGGTCCAGCCGCTCGCTGCGACCGATTCGCCGTCGGCGTATGCCGATTCGAGCGCGCGCACGACGGTCGTGCCGACCGCGATCACGCGGCCGCCGCGCAGGCGCGTCGCGTTGACGGCGGCGGCGGTCGCGGGCGAGACGTCGAACCACTCGTGATACGGGCGCTCGTGGCGCTCGGGGCTCGAGACGCCCGTGTGCAACGTGATCGTCGCGAGGTCGATTCCAGACGCGCGCAGGGCGGCGAGGACGCGCGGCGTGAACGGCCGGCCGGCCGACGGCATCTCCGCCGAGCCGGGGACGCGCGCGAAGATTGTTTGGTAGTCGGCGAGCGGGAACTGTTCGGTGACGTAGCGGTAGCGGATCGGCGCGCCGTTGCGCGCAAGAAAGGCGTCGAGCGGCGGCGCCGCGTTCAACAGCACGTACCACAGCCGCGGGTGCGCCGCATCGACAGGCGCGAGGAACGTCGCGTTGGCGTCCTCCGCGAGCGTTGCGCGCTCGCCTTCGGCTAGCGGTTCCCGCAACTCGCGCGGCTCGGCGATCCAGAGATCGTCGGCGATCTTCGTCGAGAGGTGCAGCGCGAACGCTGTGCCGTCGCGGCGGCGAGCGAGGAGCGCGGCCGGGATCGTCGCGGAGTCGTTCGCGACCAGCAGATCGCCGCGGCGCAAAAACGCCGCGAGGTCGCGGAACGCGGCGTGGCACTGCGCACGCGCGGCGACATCCGTGACGAGCAGACGGACGCCGTCACGCGCGAGGCCGCGGCGCTCCGGCGGCGCCGTCGCTTCGTTCGCTGCGGAGAGCGCGAATGAGATGCTTGCGGCCATCCTTCGACAAGCTCAGGATGACAGGGCGGCAGCGGGCGACGCAGACGTTGCGACCGCCGGCGACGCGAACGCCGGCGACTGGAGCTGCACGCGCGTGAAGGCGCCGCGCGGGGAGGCGATCGCGCGCAAGAGCGCTGGCGCGACGTCGCGCGGGTCGGCGAGCGCTGAGCGGTCCGCGTCGGGGACGGCGGCGTGGTGCAGCTCGGTGTCCATGTCGCCGGGGTCCGCGACGATCACGCCGATCCCGCTGCCGTCGAGCTCTTCGGCGAGGATGCGCGAGAGGTGCTCGAGCGCGGCTTTCGCCGAGCCGTAACCGCCCCAGCCCGCGTATGCTTCGACCGCCGCGTCGGAGCTGACGTTCACGATCGTGCCGCCGCCGTTGCGGCGCATGATCGGGAGCGCGTGCTGGATCAGGTGCAGCGGGGCGTAGACGTTGGTGGTGAAGATGCGGTCGAAGACCGCGGGCGAAAGTTGATCGAGCGCCGGTAAGGGGGAGCGGCCGATCGTCGAGGCGTTGTTGACGATCAGGTCGATGCGGCCGAAGTGCTGCTCGGCGGCTTCGACCAGACGGTGGACGTGCGCGCCGTCGGCGACGTCGCCGGCGAGCGCGACGACCGGCGTGAGCTGCGAGAGCTCGCGTTCCGCCGCGTCAAGCGCGTCGGCGCCGCGCGCGTCGATCACGAGCGAGATGCCGGCGCGGGCCAGCTCGCGCGCGACCGCGAGCCCGAGTCCTTTCGAAGCGCCGGTGACGATCGCGACGTGCGAGCGCTCGAACCAGGTGTAGTCTTCCATGCGCCGAGCGTAGCGCACGCGGCGACGCTCGCACGACGCTCGAACGAACCGTCCCGCCCCTGTCCGTTCGGACAGCCTTAGGCGTCGTCGTCGACGGCGCTGATCGTGACCACTTGGTCGACGTTGATCTCCACGGTGTGGACGAGCCGCTCGCCGCGGGCCGTGCGCAGCGTGATCAGCCGCGCTCCTCCGGTCGCGTCGAGGCCGGCTTTGATCGCGCGATAGCCGTCCTCGTTGGTCGTCAGCCGGTGACCATCGCTGAGGAAGACGTCGAAACGCTTCATGCTTGCCCGCTTCCGTCAGGCCAGCCCGCGCGCCTTCGCGATCGCGACCGCCTGGGCGCGGTTGCTGGCGCCGAGCCGCGCCAGGATCTCGCCGACGTGGAACTTCACGGTCCGCTCGGTGATGCCGAGCCGCTCGCCGATCGCGCGGTTCGACAGGCCGGCGGCGAGGAAGCCCAGGATCTCGCGCTCGCGCTCCGTGAGCCGGTCGCGGCGCGGCTGGCGCACCGCGCGCGCGAGCTGCGCGGCGATCTCGCCGGGGATCAGCGGCTTCCCCGCGGCGACGGCGCGCACGACCGCGACCAGCTCGTCGCTCGAGGTTCCTTTGAGCACGTATGAGTCGGCGCCGCGCTCGAACGCGCTCGCGACGCGCTCCTCGCCGGCGTAGGCGCTGAAGACCACGATCCGCGTCGCCGGCGAGGCTGCTTTGATCTCCGATATCGCGTCGAGCCCGCTGCGCCCGCCGAGCTCCAAGTCGAGGATCAGCACGTCGGGCCGCTGCGCGCTCGCCAGCGCGACCGCGTCCGCGGCGCCGGCGCCCGTCGCGACGACCTCGATCTCGCCGGCCGCGCGCAGGTTCGCGACGACGCCGTCGGTGACGATCGGATGGTCGTCGACGATCGCAACCCGAATCATGCCCGCGCTCGCGGGACGACCGCTTCGATCAGCGTCCCTTCGCCGGGGGCGGAGGCCACGCGCAATGTTCCGCCGGCGATCCGCGCGCGCTCTTCCATCCCGACCAAACCGTAGCGGTCGTCGTCGCGCAGCGCCGGCTCGAAGCCGCTGCCGTCGTCGCGAACGCGCAGCGCGACCTGCTCGTCGTCGCCGCGCAGCTCGATCTCGATCCGCGAGGCGCTTGCGTGCAGCCGCGCGTTCGTCAACGCTTCGGAGGCGATGCGAAACAGCTCGCCTTCCGTCTCGTACGGCAGAGCGGTGGCCCCGTGCTGCTGCAGCGTCACCCGCATCCCCGTTTCCGACGTGAGCCGGCGGGCGAGCGCGGCGAGCGCCGTCGCCAGTGCACGGCCGGCGAGCGGGTCCGCGCGCAGCGCGAGCACGGAGGCGCGCGCCTGGGCCAGCGACGCGCGCGCGACGTCGAGCGCGGTCGTGACGCGCGCGCCCGCGGGCGAGTCGCGCGGCACGTCGCGCAGCGCGCTCTCGAGCTGCAGCGCGATCGCGGTCAGGTCTTGGGCGAGCGTGTCGTGGATCTCGCGCGCGAGCCGCGTTCGCTCCGCCGAGCGCGCCGCGCTCGCCTCTTCTTCCGCCAACCGCGCGCGCTCGATCGCCAGCCCGATCTGCGCGCCGGTCACCGAGAGCAGACGCAGATCCGCTGGAGAAAGCTTCGCCGGAATCCGCGGGCAGACGTTCAGAATCCCTAAGTGCCGGTCGGCGAAGCGCAGCACGACCGAGGCGTGCGACTGTAGGCCGAGCGTGAGCGCCGGACCGCCTTCCTCCGCGCCGCGCTGCAGCCGCGAGCAGGCGATGATGTCGACGTTCTTCGAGTCGAAGTCGCCGTCGTTGAACGACTCCATGCACCAGCATTCGTCGCCGGTCATCTGCACCGGGGCGCGCAGGTACGGCGGCAGCTCGTGCGCCGCGGCCAGGTAGAAGCGTTCGGTCTGCGGGTCGACCAGCCAGATCCAGCCGGTGGAGAGATCGAGCGCGCGCACGATCTCGCGCAGCGCCGCCTCCAGCGCCTGCTCCAGGTCGCTTGCGGTCAGCGCGTTCGCGATCGCATCGAAGAGTGCGACGTCGCGGTTGTGCACGGAGCGAGCTTCGCCCTGCGCGCAAATCGTACTTCTCGGCTACATCGGGTCCGGCGTTACCGTCTGAGCATCCTGATAGATCGCAAGCCCCTGAATGTACACGCCGCCCGGGTACGGCATCCCGCGCACGGCCGGCGCGCTTCCCTCAGCAGTTCCAGCATAGACAAGCACCTCGGAGTCGCTCCCCGACCAGGCGTGGAACGCCGCGTAGACCTCGCCCAGATCGTCGCACGCCAGCGCTAAAACGTCGTGTTTCGTGTACGGGCCCATCGAGCGCGACGGTGTGGTCATCCCGGGCTCAACGGCATCGATGTACTCGGTCTGCAGCCCGTTGGCGTTGCCGATCTTTCGAACGGCGTGCAGCGTTCCGTTCGCCGAGACGGCGACCGCGCCGAGCACGCCTGCGCCGAACGTGATCGTCCGCATCGGCGTCGCACCGTTCGTGGCATCGGGGGTGTATTCGTCGATCCGGTTCGGCTCGGTGGTGACGTACAGGTTCCCGGCAGCGTCGGTCGCGACTTCGCCCGTCGCGGGACCCAGCACGAACTTCGAGAGCTGGGAGCCGTTCGCAAAGCGGTAGACTTCGTCGTGGCTGCCATTGATGACGTCGACGTCCATTTGCCCGTTCGCACCGCGCGCGATCGTGCCGGCCAAGGGCGTCGGGCAGTTGAATCGCATCAGCACGCCGGCCGCGCCGTCGGCGGTGGAGCTTTCGTCGGTGACGTCGCAGCTCGCGACGCGCGGCGTTGCGCCGAGCTGGCTGATGACGTACAGATCGCCGTTCGACGCGGTCGCGATTCTGATGTTCATCACGCCGCGCTCGTTGAACCCGGTGATCGTGCGCTGGGGCGCGACCGGTCCATTCGCGCCGGCGGGATACGCCTTGACGACGTTGTTGCCGGCCACGTACAGCGTCCCGGAGGGTGTTGCCGTGACGGTGACCGCGAGCTGCCCGCGGTTCCGGCCGTTGTGGTCGCTGAACGTGATCGTCGCCTTGCCCGGGCTAACCGGCGTGATCCAGTACCGTGCTGTGAACGCATGCGGAGCGGTCCACTCCGCTAACTGATACGGCGGCGAGACCGCGACGACGGCCGGGTCGGAGCTGACCGCGGACTTGCGCGAGCCGTCGCGCCACGTCGTCGTCACGATCTGCGTCGCGTGCCAGCCGACGGCGGTGAACGCGATCGAGCCGGTGCTAAGCCGGACGGACTCGGCGCCGCGCGCCGCGGAGACATCGTCGAGTGTGCTGCCGCCCAGAGGCGGCAACGCCGTGTGCGCGGCGCCGCCCACGGTGCATCCGGCGAGCGCAATGAACAGCAGCATCCAGACAAGCTGTCGCATGACGAAAACCCTCCGCTCGTCCTACTCTCCCCATAAGCATGGACAAGACCCTGAGGCGGACGGCCTCTCGAGGCTAGGCCTTTTCTCAGTGCCAGCCACCAAGGGGGAGCCCGCAGCGGACCGTACCGGAAAGGTTTTAAGCAAGCGGGCACCCGGATATAGGATGTTCATGGAGACCCATGCTCTTGAATATGCCTTTGTCCGCTCGACCGAAGCCGCTGCGATCGCCGCGGGCCGGCTGGTGGGGCTGGGCGACAAGAACGCGGTCGACGGGGCGGCGGTCGAGGCGATGCGGAGCACGCTCGCCACGGCGATCCTCTCCGGCATCGTCGTGATCGGCGAAGGTGAGAAGGACGAAGCCCCGATGCTCTACCACGGCGAGGAGATCGGGACCGGCGACGGCCCCGAGCTCGACGTCGCGGTCGACCCGATCGACGGCACGACCTTGGCCTCACGCGGCGGCCCGGGTGCGATCTCCGTCATCGCCGCCGCGCCGCGCGGCGCGCTCTTCCGCACGCGCGTCCCGTACATGGACAAGCTCGTCACCGGGCCGGCCGGGCGCGGCGTCGTCTCGATCGACCTTCCGCTCGAAGAGAACCTGCGCGCCCTGGCGCGTGCGAAAGGACGCGAGGTCTCCGACTTGACCGTCGCGCTGCTCGACCGTCCGCGCAACGAGCACTTGATGAAACACGTCCGCGCCGCCGGCGCGCGCGTGCGCGTCTTCGGCGACGGTGACGTCTCGAACGCGGTGTACGCGATCCTCGAAGAGCGCGCGAACGTCGACGTGCTGGCGGGGATCGGCGGAGCGCCGGAAGGCGTCATCGCGGCCTGCGCGGCGCGCGCGCTCGGCGGCGAGATGCAAGGCCGGCTGTGGCCGCGCGACGAGGCCGACGAAGCGATCGCGTTCGACGAAGGCCACGACGTGCGCAAGACGCTCACCCTCGACGACCTGTGCGCGAGCGAGGACGCGATCTTCGCCGCCAGCGGCGTCACCGACGGCGAGTTCCTCGACGGCGTTCGCTACCGCCGCGGCTCGGCGTTCACGCAGTCGATCGTGATCTCGACCTATACGCGCTCGGTGCGCACGATCGACGCGAAGCACGTGCTGCGCCCGCGCGAGCTCCGGCTCGACCCGGTCCGCGCGACGGACGCCACGACGCGCTGACTCAGCCCCGGGTCGACTCCAGCCCCAGCGCGG
>JAFAKB010000023.1 GCA_019235885.1 Candidatus Eremiobacterota bacterium
GACTAAAATCACTTCCTCGATTTGCGACACGTCGAGCTTTGCATCGGCGATCGCGTTTTTGAACGGTTGTACGCAGCGATCGGTCAGATCGCTCGTCAGCTCTTCGAATTTCGAACGCGTGAGCGTATATTCGAGGTGCTTCGGTCCGTTTTGATCGGCGGTGATGAACGGAAGGTTGATACTCGTTTGAACGACGCTCGAAAGCTCGACTTTCGCTTTTTCCGCCGCCTCGCTCAAACGCTGCAGCGCTTGCCGGTCCTTGCTCAGATCGATGCCTTGATCTTTGCGAAATTCATCGACGATCCAATCGACGATGCGTTTATCGTAATCGTCGCCGCCGAGGTGCGTGTCGCCGTTGGTCGATTTGACTTCGAAGACGCCGTCGCCGACTTCGAGGATCGAGACGTCGAACGTCCCGCCGCCGAGGTCCCACACGAGGATCGTCTCGTTGCCTTTCTTGTCGAGCCCGTACGCCAGCGCGGCGGCCGTCGGCTCGTTGATGATGCGCAAGACTTCGAGGCCGGCGATCTTGCCGGCGTCCTTCGTCGCCTGCCGCTGCGCGTCGTTGAAGTACGCCGGCACGGTGACGACTGCTTTCGTGACCCGCTCGCCGAGGTACGAAGAAGCGTCGTTGACGAGCTTCTGCAGGATCATCGAGCTGATCTCTTGCGGCGTGTAATCCTTGCCGTCGATCTTGACCTTGTGATCGGTCCCCATCTCGCGCTTGATCGAGCTGATCGTGCGGTCCGGGTTGGTGACGGCCTGGCGCTTCGCAAGCTGACCGACGAGCCGTTCGCCGGTCTTCGTGAACGCCACGACCGAAGGAGTCGTTCTCGATCCTTCGGAGTTGGCGATGACGGTCGGGCTCTGCCCTTCCATCACGGCGACGACCGAATTGGTCGTGCCGAGGTCGATTCCGACCACTTTTGCCATGTAGTTCTGTGTCTCGCTTTCCGAGCCGCGTGGACCAGCCCTCAGGGCTCGCGCCCGTCCGGCCTTGCCGCTTACCGCAGCTCAAGGGTGGTGAGAGAAGAGTTCGCCCGCGGGCGACCACCGCCTATGATACGGGGTCCGCGGGCCGTTGTTCCACTCCTTCGCTGTGACAATATTTCTGGCATGGTGGTTGCAGCTCGTCGAAACCAAGCAGGGCCTCTCCAGAATAGCTCACTTGCGTTTCCCCTGCACTTCGGCTAGCGGACGGCTAAAAATCGGGTCCTCAGGGATGAATTATGGTCCTACCCCTCCCCCGGGAGGGAGGGGAATGCCTCCGCCATAACGTTAGCCTCACGGGTTCGATTAGCGGCCAAGTTGACGCCGGGCCTGAACAGCTAAATATGGCGACATGAGGGGTTATTCGTTATGAAGCGTTTCGTATTAATCACCGCGCTCAGTATTGGCGCGATCCTTGGGGCTGCTGGGGCAGCAATGGCAGATATCGTCCAGTGCGACGCCTCGCAGGGCGAATACCCGTGTACCCTGTGCATTCCGAGTAACGGAGGCGTATGGTGTCACGAGGGCTGCTGCACGGAGGCCTGACCGCGGGCCTTCTTGCATGAATGGTGGGCGGGTCAGGGACTATCTGGCTCGCTCAGCTTACTGTTATGGCAGATTTCTCAATGAAAAAAAACCTCGTTGGCTGTGGTTCGGTTTCCTGTATGGAATCGCACTAAGCGCAGTGTGCGCCTTTGTATTTTGGGCGGTGCTTTCGTTCTTACCGCATCCAATGCGCCGGCCTCTAGCACCGCCATTGGTGGTAGGGACCTCAGTTCCTGATGTTATGTTCCATACGAGCCGCGGTAAGTACGCTCTGGGGCGCGGCCAGCAACCGCTCGTGCTGGAAGTGTTCGCTACGTGGTGCGAGAATTGTCAAGCCGAAGTCGGAGCGCTAAACTTGCTCTACCGAAAATATCGCTCTAAGGTCGACTTCTTGGCGGTCACTGGCAGTAAGGTCGCGAGCAACCAGAAATCACCGGAAGACGATGCCGATGTGTTGAGCTTCGCAAAGGTGCATAACGTCATGTATCCGGTCGCGATGGATGCCGACCGGGTAGTAGCATCGAAGCTGCAGGTCGTCGGCTTTCCCGCAATATTCATGATCGACAGGCAGCACAAAGTCGTCTATCAGATTTACGGGCGGACTCCGTTCGACGAGCTAGACTCGGCGGTCAAGGCACACCTCGAGACCGCGCCCATCACATCTCAAAACTGATGATCGAAGCCAGCGAACGAAGCAACTGCCTGCGCCTCGTTCGCTGGCGGAACGATGCCGATCGGCCGCAGCTCACCAAGCGCGTCTTGCGGGTTGCCTTTGAAGCCGTGCCGCCATAGGCGTAAGACCACTCGGTCGCGCGATTTCATCGTACTACCATCGTAGAGATGCACTCGCCGATGTCTTAACGGTCGCCGTCGATCGCTTGAACGTCGGGCCGGCGGCGACGGCCGCTGGCGCTGCGTCGGGAACATCTGCCCGCGAGGCCGCCCGACTCACGGTAACGCAACTGCGGGCGAATGCTGACTGAGACGACGCAGACGCCGAGGAAAGCCTTTGCCGGTGCGCGTTGTGTTGGCGTTGATAGTCTTATTGTGAGTTTTTGAGCACCGGCTTCTGCAGCAAACCCGGAGGGGTGAACTAAGACACATCAACGGTCGAGAATCCCGCTTATCGAAGGTGGTTCCTTCGCCGGATCGCGTCATGCGAGCGGTGCAAGTTACAGACGAAAGAAGAGCGCCGGCTAAACCGTGGCGCCCTTCGCTCGTCCACAGACGGGTCTTCGTTACGGCTGCGGCTGCTGCTGTTGGAGGTAGAGGTCCGCCGGCTGCTCGCCCAATTTAATCTGGACGTTTCTCTTCGCCCCCTGGCTCCAGACGCGCATCGAGACGGTCTGTCCGGGTTTACTCCCCTTGATCACGTTCGTCACATCGGCGGGCTGGTTCACCGGCTTGCCGTTGATCGTTTGGATCACGTCGCCCGGCTCGAGTCCGGCCTTGTCCGCAGCCTGACCACTCTGCACCTGCTGCACGACGGCACCGCCCTGGTCGTTATAACCGATCTGGGTGCGGACGCTGTCGTCGACAGGCTTCATCAAGATCCCAAGATAGCCGACGCCGGTGCCGGTACCGTTTGCGTTGACCGTCTGCCCCGGGGCCTTTGCGAGGGCAACCGCCGTTTGGGTGATTGTGGCGGACGGGATCGCAAAGCCGATGCCTTGCGCGGACGCTGGGTTCGCGGTCGACTGGTTCATCCCCATCACGCGGCCGTCGTAGTCGATCAGCGGGCCGCCGGAGTTGCCCGGGTTGATCGGGGCAGAGGTCTGGAGGAGCCCCTTGAAGAGATGCACTTGCTGGTCGTCACCTTGGATCGGCTCGTCGCGGTTGAAGCCCGAGACGACGCCGACGGTCACCGAGCGCTGGAGACCCTGCGGCTCGCCGATCGCGATCGCCCACTGGCCCGCCTGGACCTTAGAGCTGTCGACGAACTGAACCGGCGGCGGAAGCTTCGCGTACCCGTCGACCTTGACGAGCGCCACGTCGGCGCCGGGGTTCGAGGAGAAGAGGTGTCCCGGGACGCGGTCACCGTTCGCAAAGATCACCACGATCTTGGACGTGCCCTTGGGAACGACGTGCGCGTTGGTCAGGATCAAGCCTTCGCGCGAGTACACGAAGCCCGACCCGGAGGCGCGCTCGACGACGTTGCGGCGCTGGTACGGCGAGGCGCTGCCGCCGAAGAACTGCGAGAACGGATCCGCTGGCACGTAGATCGAGCCGTTGACGGTGACTTCGAGCGCGACGACCGACGGCTCGACGCGCTTGACGGCGTTCACGATGCGGTCCTGGTCGGTCGTGCCGCCGGCGACGAGCGGGGCGGCTTGGACAGCGGGCGGCGTGTTGCCGGGGCCGGCGACGCCGGCGAAGTGCGTGCTCGCGTAGAGCATCATCGAGAAGCTCCCGATGATCGCGCCGATCAGCCCGACGACGGCCATTCCGAAGATGCTGGTACGAGACGTCACGATGATCCAATGCTCCTTGAGGTGGGACAGGACGATTCTACCGGACGGGTTCGCCGGCGGTAGCGGTCTCGGCCGTACTTTTCCCCGGTTTTTAACCTCGCGCGGTCGGCTGGTCGTCGACGATCCGGCCGTCGCGCAGCCGGATGATCCGCCGGGCGTGGCCGGCGACGTCCTCGTCGTGGGTGACCATGATGATCGTTCGGCCGCCGGCGTTCAAGCTCTCGAACAGCCCCATGATCTCTTCGCTGGTCTGCGAGTCCAAATTCCCGGTCGGCTCGTCGGCGAGCAGGACGGCCGGATCGTTGACCAGCGCGCGCGCGATGGCGACGCGTTGCTGCTGGCCGCCGGAGAGCTCGCTGGGTTTGTGATCCATCCGGTCGCCGAGGCCTACTTCGGTCAGCCGCCCCGAGGCCTGCTCGTTGCGCGCGCGCGACCCGACGCCGGCGTAGAACAGTGGCAAGGCGACGTTTTTGAGCGCGCTCGTGCGCGCCAGCAGGTTGAAGCCTTGAAAGACGAAGCCCAGCTTCTTGAGCCTGATCGCGGCGAGCTGATCGTCGTTGAGGGTCGAGACGTCGGTGCCGTCGAGCAAATAGCGTCCCGACGTCGGGCGGTCCAGACAGCCGAGCAGGTTCATCAGCGTCGACTTGCCGGAGCCCGAGGGCCCCATGATCGCGACGTACTCGCCGCGCTCGATCGAGAACGTCACGCCGCGCAGCGCCTCGACCTTCACGTCGCCGAGCGAGTAGGTCTTGGTCACGGCGAACACGTCGATCGCGCGCTGCGCGTCATTCATACCGGAGCGCCTCGATAGGATCCAGCGTGGCCGCGCGCCACGCCGGGTAGGTGCCGAACGCGACGGTCACGACGGTGGTGAAGATCGTCGCGATCAAGATGCTGCGCAGCCACGGGATCGGTGCGACGACACCGGAGAACTTCACGATCACCAGGTCGTTGACGAGCGCGCCGATCGTGACGCCGAGAACGAGCCCCACCAGACAGCCGAAGCCCGAGAGCGCCAGCGCTTCGATGAAGAACTGCAGCAGCACCTGAAAGCGCGTCGCGCCGATCGCTTTGCGCAGCCCGATCTCGCGCGTGCGCTCCGCCACGCTCACCAGCATGATGTTCAGGATCCCGATCCCGGCGACCAGCAGCGAAACCGCCCCGATCAGCGCGACGACGAACGTGATCACGGTGAAGACGCCGTCGACGCCTTTGCTGAACGCCTTGCGGTCGAAGGTCTGATAGTCGATGTGCGCGCCTTTGAGGTTGCGCAGCCAATTCACCGTGTCCGCTTCCGTCTGCTCCGTTTTCGACGGATCGTCCATCAGGAACCGCGCGAACGGCACGGAGTCGCCTCGCACGAAGAACCGCTCGAACGTCGTGTACGGGATCGTGACACCGAGGTTGAAGTTGAGCGGCAGGATTCCGGCTTTGTCGCTGCCCAGCACGCCGACGATCGTAAACCTTCGGTCACCGACGCGGATCGAGCTCCCCGTCGGGTCACCCACCATTCCGAACTTCGCGTAGGCCTGGTCGGAGAGGACGCAGACGGAACGTTCTTGCGCGATGTCGTCCTCGCTGAGCTTGCGGCCGTAGCGCAGCGGCGTCGAGGTGGCGAACCGCTCGTCGGCGGCCGGCCCAAAGGTGATGCGGCGCTGCGCGTGAGCGTACGACGCGACCACGCGCTGACCCGCGGCCGGCATCGCGCCGACGATGTTCGGGATCTCGTCCTTGGCGCGCTGCAAGTCGGCGAGCCGGATCGTCGCGCGGCCGAAATTCGCCTGCTGGCTCGGAAAAACGACGAAGGTCCGTTCGCTGATCGCGCCCAGGATGCCGCCGACCGCGCCGGCCATTCCGGCGCCCAGGACCTGGATCGCGATCACCGCGGTGACGCCGATGATCAGCCCGAGCACGGTCAGGATGCTGCGGATTCGATTCGCCGCGAGGACCGAGACCGCTTCGAGAAGATATTGCGTCGGGTTCATCGCGCCGGCCTCACGTGCGAAGCGCCGCGATCGGATCCATCCGCGAGGCGCGAATCGCCGGATAGGTTCCGAACACGCAGCCGACGACCATCGAGAAGCCGACCGCGATCGACATCACCAGCAGCCACGGGATCGGCGCCTCCCCGACGAACGACTTGACCGCCGCATAGCCGCCGACCGTCGCCACGAACCCGATCGCCATCCCCAAGCCGCCGCCGATCAGCGAGAGCAGGACCGCCTCGAGCAAGAACTGCAGCGCGACGTCCGCGCGCCGCGCGCCGATCGCTTTCCGCAAACCGATCTCGCGCGTCCGCTCGGTGACGGAGACGAGCATGATGTTCATCACGCCGATCCCGGCGACCAGCAGCGAGACGCCGCCGATCGCCGCGAGGCCGACGCCGATGACGCCGAGCGCCGCGCTGAACGAGCCGAGCTGGGCCGTCGTGTCCTGCGTGATGTAGGCCGCGCGCGGCCCGTGCAGCCGGCGCAGGACCGCGTCGATCGCGTCCGACGCGTCGCTGACGCTCACGCCGGCGGCGGGGTACACGGTCAGGCTGTCGACCGGCCCCGGAACGATCTGGTGAAACGTCGTGTACGGGATGAGCGCGAAGTCGCTCGCGCCGATCGAGCTGAAGAGGCTGCTCTTGAGCTCGCTGTACTCGCCTACGACCGTGCAGCGCATCGGACCGAGGTCGATCACCTCGCCGATGGGGTTCGCGTCCTTGAACAGCTTCGCGGCGAGCTCGGCGGTGAGGAGGCACACGTGGGCGCCGGAGGTCACGTCGCCGTCCTGCATTTTGCGCCCGGCCGCGATCGTCGACGCGTACTGCGAGTGCGGGCTCGCCGAGGCGACGGTCGTCGTCGCTTTCTTGCCGTTCCAGCGCAGCGTGTAGGTGCGCTGGTAGGAAGGCTCGACGTACGAGAGCATCGATCCGAGGTCGGTCGCGATCGCGCGTACGTCGCGGTACTGGATCGCGGCCGACCGCGGGTCGTCCTGATTGGGATCGGAGGCGATCGTGATCCCCGGATCGCCGAGCGTGTTCAGGGTCGAGGTGATCCCGTTCGACGCCGCTTTGCTCACGCCGAGGACGGTGATGATCGACGACGTGCCGATGATCATCCCGAGCATCGTCAGGATGGAGCGCGTGCGGTTGCGCCAGATCGCGGAGAACGCCTCCGCGAGGTAGGCGCCGAGACGGCTCACTGGCCCGGCGTCGGGCCGGCCGACGGCGCGCTGGTGGGCTTGACCGCGATCCCTGGAAGAATCCCGACGTTGCGGTCGGAGACGACGACCTCGCCCGGCTTGACGCCCGAGCGAACGACGCTCTGCGCGTCGTTCGTGGTGCCGAGCCGAACGCTGCGCTTGGTGGTGCGGCCCTTGTCGACGACGAGCACGAACGGCTTTCCGTTCGGATCGCGGCGGATCGCGTCGGACGGCAGCGCAAGGACGTGCGCGCGGTCGTCGGTGACGATGTCGACGTCGACGCTCATGCCGTCGCGCAGGTACGGAACGGTCTTGTCCAGCGCGACGGTCGTCAGCACTTGCCGCGCGGTGTTCGAAGGGTCGTCGCTCTTCTGCGCGACCGCGCCGATCTGCGCGATGTGGCCGCGCAGCTTCGTCGAGCCGAGATCTTCGCCCGAGACGATCGCCGCCTCGCCGGGGCGCAGGTTCGCGACGTCCTGCTCGTCGACTTTGGTGCGCACGATGAAGCCGCCCTCGGTCGACATCGTGACGACGGCTTGTCCCGCGGTGACGGGGTCGCCGGGCTGCAGCGGACGGAGCGTGTCGCCGGTTTCGGTCGCGATCGTCTGGATCACGCCGGGGTAGGGCGCGACGACGCGCAGCCGCGCCACTTGGTCCGAGGCGTAGCGCCAGTCTTCGTACGCCTTCTGCGCGTCGGCCTGCGCCGCTTGGACGTCGCCGCTCTTGTCTTCGGCTGCGTTCGCGCGCGCGGCCGCCAGCGCCGCCTCTGCTTGCGCGACCGCGTCGCGGTCGGCGCGAACACGGTCCGCGAGGACCGGCGACTGCCGCGCGATCGCGGAGTACGTCTCGTTGCGGTCGCGCACGGCTTGGTCGTAAGCGACCTGCGCCTGCTGCAGCTTCGCGACATCGGCGTCGAGCGTGGTCTTCGCGATGGCCTTCTGCGCGTACAGGTCGCGGTCGGCGTCGGCGATGCGGCGCGCCTCGCGCAGATCGGTGTCGCGCTGCGCGACGGTCGCGTCGGCGGCGGCGCGCTGCTGCGCGGCCGACGTTCCGCCGTAGCCCAGACCCGACTGCGCGCCGGCGCGCTGGTCTTGGATCGCCTGGCTGAGGTTGAAGCGCGCCTGTTCGAGGCTCGCCTGCGCTTGCACGACGGCCGAGCGGTTCTGCGCCGGCAGCGCGCTGTTCGTCGACTGGGCGGTGCGCGCGCGGCCTTGCGCCGCTTGGTAAGCGGCTTGCGCGGTCGCCGCCGCGTCGAGCAGCTGCGGGTTCGAGATCGTTGCGAGCAGCTGGCCCGCGGAGACGTGCTGGCCGGGATGAACGTAGATCTGGCCGACGTTGCCCGCGACCATCGCCGCCAGCGTCTGCGTCTGCGGCCGCTGCACGATCCCCGTCTCGGGCAGCTTCGTCTGAAAGCGCGTGTACGCGACGGTGACCGTGCGAACGGTGAGCGCATCGCCGTGCGGCCGTGCCAAGGCGGCGCCGAGGACGACGATCGCGAGCAAGCCGACGATCAGGATGATGACGTTGCGACGACGGTTCACGGGGCCCCCGCTTCCACGATGGCGATCGGATCGGCGACGCCGACCGAGGAGCGCAAGTGCACGAGCGCGTTGAGGTAGTTGACGCGCGCGACGACCAGGTCGTTCGCGGCCGAAAGCGCGCTCTGCTGCGCGGCGGCGGCGTCGGTCAGCGAGATCAAGCCGTTGCGGTACTGCAATTGTGCGATCCGCGCCGACTCGGCCCCCAAGCGCTCCGCCTCGCGCGACGTCACGACCACCGCGTTCGTCGTCTGCACCGCGCGCAACGCCTGCCGGACGTCGACCTCGACCTGCGACTGCGTCGAGGCGAGCGTCCCTTCGGCGGCATCGAGCTCCGCGTGCGCGGCGCGGTGCAGCGCGCGCCGCGCGCCGTACTCGACGAACGGCAAGGTGAAGGTCGAGGTCGCGCCGATCTGCCAGAATCCCGGCCGGTTGACCGTCGTCCCGGGGATCACGCCGAAGCCGGGGATCACTTGCGCCGCGGTCGTGCGCGTCGTCGGCGTCTCGGTGTTGCCGAACGAGCCGGTGAGCTGAATCTGCGGCCGGCGGTCGGACTCGATCGCGGCGTCGGCGAGCCGCGCGACGGCGACCTGCGCGCGCGCGCTCGCGACGTCGGCGCGCGCGCCCAGCGCCGCTGCGACGAGCGCGTCGAGCGGCGTCTGCGGCAGCGGCGGCTCGGGGAGCGCGGCCGGGAGCGCGAACGCCGTGTCGGGCGGCGCGCCGATCCGCTGCGCGAGCGACTCGCGCGCGTTCGCCTCGCTCGCGCGCGCGGTAGTCAGATTGGCTTCGCTGCGCAGCTCGTTGACCTGCGCGCGCAGCACGTCGACGCCCGCGACGCGTCCGACGCGCTCCTGAGCGCGGGCCGCGTCGAGGAGCTGCTGCTGGTATGCGCGATCGCCTTCGTTCAGGCGCACGGCTTCACGCTGCTGCACGACGTTGTACCAGGCGGCGGCGACGTCGGTCGCGAGCTGCTGCTCGGCGCGCCGCAGGTCGCTGCGCGAGGCCTCCGCTTGGCGCTTCGCCTGCTGCGCTTGGATCTGGCCGAGCGAGCCGGTGTAGAGGTTCCACGTCGAGCCGACCTGGGCGACGTTCTGCGAGAAGACTTGCGCTTGCGAAAGCCCGAACTGCGAGAACGAGCCGCCGTTGTTGCCGTTCGTCTTCGCCATCTGGTTCTGCAGCGTTCCGGCGAGCGTCGGAAACTCGGCGGCGTGGTCTTTGGCGTAGGTCGCCTCGTTCTGCGCCAGCGTCGCGCGGCGGTTCAGCACCGCCGGATCGTGGTCGAGCGCGTAGCGCACGGCGGCGCGCAGATCGAGCGGCCTCGGCGGCGGGGTGGGTCCGGAACTCTGCGCGAGCGCGGGCGCGCCGAACAGGGCGACCGCCACCAGCGCGGCGCCGGCGATGAGCGAGCGCACGATCAGCCGTTTCGCGCCCCGCTCCAGGCCGCGAAGCAGGCGGTGCAGACCAGCATGAAGATCGCCGCGATCCACGCGACCACCGGTGAGACCCGGCCAAGCCGCTGCATTCCGAGCGCCAGCAGTACCGTCGCCCAGATCGCGAAGACGTTCAGCGCCCCGAGCAGGCCCGCCGTTCCGCCTTTCGCGCCCGGCATGACGAGCGCCAAGCTGGGCAGCGACCCCTGCACCGCGGTGGCGGTCTCGAACGAGCTCGCGCCGCGCACCAGCACGATGATCCCGAGGACGATGGAGTTCAGCCCGACGCCGATGACCGCGACGTTGACGCTGAGCGCGAAATACTTCCCGAACGTCCCGTCGCCGCGGCCGGCCGCGTTCGCGATCAGCATGACGATCGCTTGGATCAGTGCGATGACGAGGATCCCGATCGGGACGAACAGGAACGAAATCTGCGTGATGATCCGCGCGAACGACATCGACATCTCGATCGTCTTCTGCTGCTGGTCGGGCGGAAGCTTCGCGATCCCCGGGCTGGCCGCAAGCTGCGCCGGCATCGAGGTCTGCAGCGCGTGCAGAATCGCCGGCGCGGCCAGCAGGGAGCCGATGGCCCCGAGCACGGTCGCGACGGCGAACGCCCAGCCCCAGGTCGGAACCCGGCGGAGGCGGTCGAACGCGGAGTTCGGCGCGACGACGATGTCGACGACGTTGCTGAGGCCGGGGCGCGGGCCGATCGCGGTTTCGGACGTGCTCAAAGGTCTCTCCCGGAAAAAACAGGCGATGACGCCCGTTGCTACCGGGCAGACGGTGGCGGTGTTTCGCCGAGCAACGCGCGAATCCCGAGCTTGCGCTCGACCACCTTGCGCGCGCGCTCGAGGTCGACCTCGCGCATCTCAAGCAGCTTGAGCCGCAGGTAGGACTGGACCAGCCGGCGGGAGCGCCGGGCGTAGAGCGCGCTTGCCGTCAGGCGATGGGCGGCGCGCGCCGGGGGCGAGGGCGTGGGGCGGGGCGAAGGGTGCGGCGCCGGAACCGGCCGCGCCCCCGCCGGGGTCGCGAGCGTCGAACAGAAAAGCACCAGCGCGGCGCCGGGGACGAGTGCGTGTCTCATGCCCGTCCCATCACACCTCGCGCGTCTTCCGACTAGGACCCTCCTTGAACCCCGACACCTTCGTGATCCCGGCTCCGCCCGGCGAGCCCTACCTGCGCGTCGTCCCGCTCGGCGGCTGCGGCGAGATCGGCCGCAACATGACGATCGTCGAGACGAACGACGACCTGGTCGTCGTCGACTGCGGCCTGATGTTTCCCGACGAAGAGATGTTCGGGGTCGACATCGTCATCAACGACTTCACCTCCCTGCGCGAGCGGGAAGAAAAGTTTCGCGCGCTGCTCGTCACCCACGGGCACGAAGACCATATCGGCGGAATCCCGTACCTGCTGCGCGACTTCCCGAAGATTCCGGTCGTCGGGACGCCGCTCTCGCTGGCGCTGATCCGCGCAAAGCTCAAAGAGCACAAGCCCGGCGAGTGGAACGCGCGCGAGGTCGAGCCCGGCGACCGCGTGCAGTACGGCCGGATTGAGACGCAGTTCGTCCACATCAACCACTCGCTGGCCGGCGCGTGCGCGCTGGCGATTCGCACCCCGCTCGGGACCGTGTTCCACACCGGCGACTTCAAGTTCGACCAGACGCCGATCGACGGCGACCCGGCCGACTTCGCCTCGATCGCGAAAGTCGGCGACGAGGGCGTGCTGGTGATGCTCTCCGACTCGACGAACTCCGAGCGCCCGGGCCACACGCTTTCGGAGCGTATCGTGGGCGAAGCGTTCTCGAACATCTTCGCGCGCGCGAAAGGCCGGCTGATCGTCACCTCGTTCGCCTCCAACGTGCCGCGCATCCAGCAGGTCGTCGACCAGTCGAAGCGCTACGGCCGCAAGGTCGCCTTTCTCGGGCGCTCGCTGCAGAACGTCGTGCAGTACGCGCGCCAGCTGGGCTACCTCGACATCCCCGAAGGGCTCGTGATCCGGCTCGAGGACGTCGACGAGCATCCGCCCGAGCAGATCTGCGTGATGACGACCGGCTCGCAAGGCGAGCCGATGTCGGCGCTCACCCGGCTCTCGGTGCGCGACCACAAGCACTTCAAGATCGTCCCCGGCGACACGGTCGTCATCTCCGCGACGCCGATCCCCGGCAACGAGAAAGCCGTCTCGCGCACGATCAACAACCTCTACCGCTTGGGCGCGCACGTGATCCACGGCAGCAGCGGAAACGCGCACGTCAGCGGCCACGCCTCGCAAGAAGAGCTGCTGCTGATGCTGAACCTCGTGCGGCCGCGGTACTTCATCCCGGTCCACGGCGAGTACCGGATGCTGGTGATGCACGGGCGGCTCGCGCAGCAGACCGGGGTCGCGGGCGACAACGTCTTCATCGCCGAGAACGGCGACGTGCTGGAGTTCACCAAGGAGAGCGCCGAGAAAGTCGGCCGCACCTACGGCGGAAACGTGATGGTCGACGGGAGCGGCGTCGGCGACGTCGGCGAAGCCGTGCTGCGCGACCGCAAGCACCTCGCCGGCGACGGGATCATGATGGTGGTGGTGACCGTCGACGCGGAAGAAGCGCGCGTCGTCGCCGGGCCGGACTTGATCTCGCGCGGCGTCTTCTACCTGCCGGAGTCGGGCGAGCTGGTTGACGAGCTCAAAGCGAAGCTCACCGCGATCCTGCAAGACTGCAGCGTCGAAGGGATCCGCGACATCGGCAACGTCAAAGAGCACATCCGCTCGGGCCTCTCCAAGGCGGTATTCGAGAAGTCGAGACGCCGGCCGATCGTGATCCCCGTCGTGATGGAGGTTTGAGCGCTCTCCACGAGCGCTCGAACCCGCCCGGACTTCGTCCGGTCCGAATAGGGAAGTGCGAGCATTATTTTGCGGAAGGGCCACATTCCGGGCTAGCAACGTGAAGTGAGGTATTGCCGAGCCCCGCCGCAGGCGTGATAGGCTAGGCGTGAAGCCATGTCCATCCACGAGATCGTCCTTCCCGAAACAAAGCCGGAGACCGAATGGGTCCGCGGCCGGGCGCTCCCAAAAGTGAGCCCGACCTACAAGCACGCGGCGCTCCAGCTCGAGCTCGGGTCGGCCATGCGCCGCTGGGCCAGCGAGGGACACGGTCGCGTCGGCTCGGAGTGGCGATTCCGAATCGCGCCGCCAGGAAAGATCGTTCGTCCGCTCGTTCCGGACCTCGCTTACCTTTCGTATGAGACGCTGCCGCCGCATGCGCCGGATGACGCAGTGGCGACGCCGCTCGGGGCACCAACGGTCGCCGTCGAGATACTTTCTCCGGACGACCGGCGCCGTGACCTCGAGGACAAGATCGCGACGTATCTTTCCTCAGGGACGGCAGCCGTGATGGTCGTCGACCCGCGCCACGATGCGATTGCGATCCATGATGCCGGCGGCATCCGCGTTTTCCGGCGCGGCGATATACTTCGCCACCCGTCGATGCCGGGGCTGGCACTCGACGTCGATGGCGTCTTTCGCCGCGCGAAGATCTGACATGCCGCGCTATCCGCGCCGTTGAAGCTCGATGGTGACGATCGAGCTGGAGAGGTTCATCGGTGCGCCGCCTGAGCGCGTGTTCGATCTGTCACGCAGCGTCGAACTGCACCTGCGCGCGAGCGGCGACACGGGCGAAGAAGCAGTCGGCGGACGGACGTCCGGGTTGATGGAGCTGGGTGATACGGTGACGTGGCGGGCGCGGCACTTCGGGATGCGGCAGCACCTCACCAGCCGCATCACCGGCTACGACCGGCCGCGCTGGTTCCGCGACGAGATGGTGCGCGGCCCGTTCGCCTCGCTGGTGCATGACCATTGGTTCGACGACGAAAACGGCGGCACGCGCCTGCGCGACCGCTTCAGCTTTGCCGCGCCGCTGGGCCCAGTCGGCCGCCTCGCGGAACGGCTGGTACTGCGGCGCTACATGACGCGTCTGTTGCAGACCCGTAACGCCACCCTGGCCCGCATCGCCGGATCCAACGACTGGCGCGCTCTCTTATGAGGCGCGCAGGTCTTGCGTGCGGGATAGATACTGATGTAGCGATCAGAGCCGCGACGAAGGTGTGACACGGAAGCCAAGATACAGACCGATCGCCGCGAGGATTGCGCCGGCGACGCGCGCCACCGCGAGGACCGGCTCAGCGTGGGCTTTTAACCATGTGAACGCGGCAAAATCCGGAGAGTCCAGCAGCTCTTTCGTAGGGGTGACAAGTGCTAAGCCGACGGCGAGCAACAGGATCGCTCCCGCAAGCTCCCACCAAGCGGGCGGTCCGATAATGATCGGAATCTCGATACGCGGAGCATTCTCCGCCTGCTCGCGTGCCGTGCTTTGCGAAGAGTTTCCCTCAGGCGCGGTGCCGGATTCTACGTTAGCAGCCGCACCGCCAGCGGCCGACGCCTGTTCCGGCGTGCTGGCCGCCGCGTCGAAGACGACCACATCGCTCTGCTGAGCGTATGTTCGCGGACAGTAGAGCAGCAGATGGAACTGATTCGTTCGACCGCGGCTCGCGATGAACGGCTGGCTGAAGCGCAACGCCGGCAGCGCGACCTTGGGCGTCAACAGGCGATCAACGCTCACTCGGCCGGGCGTCGACAACATTTGCAAATCGAAACGATACGTCCGGTCCGACCGTAGACGATAGACTCGAATGCCGCCTTCCGTTCGGGGGACGATCGGCTTTCCGAGCTGGACGTGACCACGGACTTTGGTGATACTCTTCACGCGGTAGAAGGAGCAATTCCCGAGCGAGCGCGTCTTCGACAGCGCCTGTGCCAGCGTTAGCCACGCGAGGTCTTCGGTCGTATTCGTCGGATATTCCGCGGGCATGCTGTTCCGCTCGAACACGAACTTCGAGCGGGCCGCGTCAGCAGCGCCAAGCGGGCGCGGGTGGTCCCTGGGGTCTGCGACTATCACTTCGCGCCAAACATCGATTGCGCCTTCAAGATCGGAGGGTGCAAGCATTACTGGGCGCTCCAGAACGAACTCAACGGGGAGGAAATCGTCTTCGCCAAAACGGCTAATGAACCGCTTCCACTCAATTCCGACCCACCGTGCCAGCATTAGCGCGTAAAACGTAAACTCGGGGTCGGCGTGCGTCGGTCGAATTTCGGGCGGCAGCGCGCAGTTCTGCGTGGGCGGCTGCTCGCAGAACACGATGACACACTGCGTCCCCTTCGAGGGTGGGTTCGTTAGAATGCTCTCCGCAATCCATCTCCGCCGATACAAAAATCTAATGTGCGTGCCCGGGCCGTAGCCGAAGCAGCTCAGCAGGTCGCGACGGTACTCTGGACGGGATGACGGCACGGACGTCGCAATGTAGATGATGCGCCGCATAAGCTCTCTCTACTTTCCCACGTTCTTTCCGAACACGAGCAACGGCAAGAGGCCCGTTGTGACCCGCTGGAAGCGGGTGCCTAGGCGGGCTCGGAGCTCGGACGCGAGTGCGGTATTGAATCGAGCGATGAGCTGGCGGTCGGACTGATAGTCCGCGTCGACATAGCTGTAGTGTGTCGGATTGGTGCCGAGAAGCGACCAGTTCGCTGCGCGATAGGACGCGCCGGTGAAGCCGAGATTCGCGTTGACATACGTGAGCGCGAAATTAGTACCCGAAAACGCCTGCGAAATCTGCCGTTCGGTTCGGGCGAGAAGATATGAGATCGTATTCGGCGGCGCCCAGCGCTTCGCGAAGACCCGCGCGATCATCGCGGTGTTTTGCAACCGAACGCCGTGCGGCAAAAGCGGCGCGAGCTCTGCCTCGTCGGGTCGCGACACGCTGACCATCGCTATCAGCGATGAAGAAGCGACCGTCCTTAGTCCGAAGCTAGCGCTCGCTTTGCGGTGGCTGCGAAGGTAGTGCAATCGCTCGTTCACGAAACGCGCTTCGTCCTCGTCGATTGTAACAAAGCGCGCATCATTGACGTCCTTTGGCGCATCTCGTGGAACCTGCAGTGCCTCGCTCGGCACCAGCAAGTAAGCCTGAGCGGCCAGACGGTGCGCCTCGACGATCATGTCGCTCCGTGTTGCGCCGAATCCCAAACGCGGCACGTGAAGTCCTAGACGCAAGCGCAGGTCAAGCGCATCGACGTCCGCTTCGTCAGCAATCGCGAGCAGGGTTACGTCGTCGAGTTTCGGCCAAGCACTGAAGCCGCGCGCCTCCTTCGCATTGTTCATGTCGTCAGAGTCGCTAGTTCCCTGCCGACCGGGCCTTCGGGGGCGTTGTCTTGGCCCTATTCCCTACCGATTGCGCAGTCCGTGCGGGACCTGTGGTCGGTCCTGGTATCGGGTTTTGGAACGGCGGCTCAAATGAAGCCGCGTAGACGAATCGCATGTAGACCGAAAAGAACAGTAAGGCGGTCACGACGAGCGCGAGCCCGCTCCACGACGTTTGCACGATCATTCGTGCCGACTCTGGCGACAAGAGCTGGTCCCTAAGATCGGCATTCACTGCCGGCACACTCAACCAACCGGTCACCGCGTCGGCAAGCTTTGCGCGGCTCTTTGTGAACGTGCTCACGCCGTTGAACTGCAGCAGCGCACCAGCCAGCACGATCCCCGCAGACGTCAATACCGCGATGAATAACCAAAACGCTGAATTAGTCCTCTGCTGAGCCGCGTCCGCTCGTAGCTTCAACATCGTAGTGGTGTACTCGGTACGGGCCGCAGCGAGCGGATCGGCAGTCGGTGACACGGCAATTGCGTCGGTAGTCTTCGCGGCCCCGGTGCAGACAGGGCGCCCATTCTTGAACGCCAGATGCGCACCGCGTTGCGGACATGTGTATACCGGGTTCGAGGCGCTCGGAAGCGAAAGCCGTCCGGCGAGGCAAAACAACGTTGTCGCCACAAGCATGCCGTGTCGCAGTCGTCGGGAGATCATTTCAGACTTATCCTAGCACTAGATGCTTCCGAAGAGAACCGCCTTCCGGTGCTGACGATGACGCGGCTGACGTTCGGCACCTCGAAGTCGCTGTGGCCTGCGCCGTAGCCGATCAGCTCCAACGTCATGCTGGTTCGGCCTGCCATCGCGAGCGTGGTGAGGATTGCGGCGGCGGTCGGCGTGACGAGCTCGCCTGCGACGTCGACGGCGCGCGTGGGCCAACCGCGCAGTAAGTACGCCGTCGCCGGCGGGAGGTTCGGGTAGAGACCGTGCTCGATCCCGATGGGGCCGTGGCCGATCGGAAACGGCGAGCAGCGGAGCTCGTCGATCTCGAGCAGGTCCAGCGCGATGCAGGTCGCCGCGACGTCGAGGATCGCGTCGATCTGACCGATCTCGTGAAAGCGACTGTTCTCCGGGGTCGCGCCGTGCGTGTCCGCTTCCGCCTCGGCAAGCCGCCGGTACACCGCGCTCGCGCGCTCGCGCTGCCGCGCCGTCAAACCGCTGCGGTTTACGCTGCCCAGCACGTCTGCGAGCGTCCGCGTCCCCGCGGCACCGTGCTCGGGTTCGTGCGACTGGTCGTGCGCGTGCGGGCCGGCGTCGTGACGATGGTGGTGATGCTCCGCGTCGCCGTCTTCGCCGGGAATGACGAGTCCCGCGAACGTCGCTGCGATTCCGCGCTTCACGACGCGCCGCGGCGTCAGGGTCCAGCCGTCGGCGACGATGGTGCGCAGCGCGCGCTCGAGCGCGTCGCGGTCGGCGCCCGCGTCGAGAAATGCGGCGAGCAGCATGTCGCCCGCCGCGCCGCCGATCATGTCGACGTACGCGATCCTCGTCATCGCCACGGAGTCTCCATGCATCTCCGTACCCCGCCCGTTGCGGGGACGCCTCGGCGGGCGTCCAATCCCTCGCACCTATGGCTGACCGACGTTCGTTCCTAGGCGCCGCCGTTTCCGGCGTCGCTGCCTCCGTCTTGCTCGCTTCGAAAGCCGGCGCGCAGGCCGGCGCGCCCGAGCCGGCGCCGGCGAGCTCGCCGCGGCCCGCGCCCTCGCCCTCGCCGAAGCCGAGCGCGTCGCCGAAGCCGCCCTCCCCGCTCGCCGCCGCGCTCGCGCTCTCGATGCGGCGCTTCGACACGAACCTCGCCGACAAAGACCTCGACACGATCGCGCATGCGATCGACGACAACCGCAAAGGGGCCGCGCGGCTCAACCCCAACAAGGCGACCACGCTGAAGAACGGCGACGAGCCGGTGACGCGTTTCGCCGTGGAACGGTCGCGATGAACCACGACGACCTCGCCTTCGCCGACGCGACCGAACTGCAACGGCTGCTGAGCGCGAAAACCGTCTCGTCGCTCGAGCTCACCGAGCTGTACCTGAAACGGCTCGAAACCTACGGACCGGTCTACAACGCGGTGGTGACGATCCTGCACGACCGCGCGCGGCGCGAAGCGAAGCGCGCCGACCGCGAGCGCGCGCGCGGAACCGTCCGCGGGCCGCTGCACGGAATCCCGTACGGCGTGAAGGATCTGCTCGCGACGCCGGACGCGCCGACGACCTGGGGCGCGCAGCCGTACCGCACGCAGCGCTTCCGTTACGACGCGACTGTGGTGAAGAAGTTGAGCGACGCCGGCGCGGTGCTGCTGGCGAAGCTCGCGATGGTCGAGCTCGCCGGCGGATTCGGCTACGGTGACGCCGACGCGTCGTTCACCGGCCCCGGCCGCACGCCGTGGAACGCGAAGTACTGGAGCGGCGGCTCCTCGAGCGGCTCGGGGATCGCGGCGGCGGCCGGACTCGCCGGCTTCGCGATCGGCTCGGAAACCTCAGGCTCGATTCTCTTTCCCGCGACGGCTTGTGGGGTGACCGGGCTGCGCCCGACCTACGGGCGCGTCTCGCGGCACGGCGCGATGGCGCTCTGCTGGACCCTCGACAAGCTGGGCCCGCTGACCCGCAGCGCGCGCGACGCGGAGACGGTGCTCGCCGTCATCGCCGGCGCCGATCTGAACGATCCGACGGCGGTCGACGCGCCGCTCGCCGCGCCGCGCCGCCGCCCGCGCATCGCGGTGCTGAAGAACGCGGCGAAGGGTTCGATGCCGGAGGTCGCCGCGAACTTCCGCGCCTCGCTGAAGGTGTTGGAGAGGTTCGCCGACCTCGGGGGTGAGGTCGCGCTGCCGAACGGGCCGTGGGGGCCGGTCGTCGGGACGATCGTCGACGCCGAAGGCGCGGCGGCGTTTCGCGATCTGATCGAGTCGGGACGCTCGCACGAGCTGCGCAACGCCGACGACAAGCTGGGCGGCTACGTCGCGTACGCGACGCCGGCGGTCGACTACATCGACGCGCTGCGCCGCCGCGCGCAGCTGAATGCCGCGTTGGTAAAGGCGATGCGCGGTTACGACGCGGTCGTCTCGCCGACGCTCTCGACGGTCACCTATCCGGTCGGGATCGGGTTCGACAAGGTGTACACGAAGTTTCCGGGCGGACCGTCGCTGATCGCGCCCGGCAACTTGGCGGGTTTGCCGGCGCTCGCGCTGCCGAACGGGATGGGACCGAACGGGCTGCCGACGTCGCTCTCGTTCTTGGGCCAGGCGTGGGGCGAGGCGGCGCTGACCGCGATCGGCCGGCGCTTTCAGAGCGAGACCGCGTTCCACACCCGCCGCCCGCCGCTCGTGACGCACGTTCCCGCGTAGAACCGAAGAAAGGCCCGGCGCTTTCGCACCGGGCCTTTTCGCAAGCCGCGCTAACGCGCCCTCAGAGCTTGATGCTGATCGAGCCGAAGACTTGGAACGGATCCGCCTGTCCGGCCGTCGTCGACTGGAAGACGTTGCTGAACAGCGGGCCGTAGGGCTGTGCGACGCGCGCTTGGATCACGTCGCCCGGGTTGTAGAAGTTTCCGACGTACGGGCTGCGCGTGTAGTCGCAGCCTGCCGCGCCGGTGATCTTCCACGGGACGTTGCTGCCGCCGAAGCAGGTCGACACGACGTTGACGAAGTCGAGCCGGGCCGTGACGCGGCGCGAGAGGTCGTACGACAGCGACAGGTTCGCGCTCAGCTTGTTGGGCTCGGTGAAGGCGCCGTACGGATCGTACTGATGCGTCAGCGGGTTCGGAATCGGGATTGCGCCGGTGCAGGACGAGGCGTCGTACGGCCGGGCGGCGATCGGCGCGCCCGGATAACGCGGGTCGTTCGCGGTCGTAGCGGCGGAGCCGACCAGCGGGGCGCAGCCGCGTGCCGGATCGATGCCCTCCGTCCCGAGCGGAATCCCGTACTGCGCGCCGCCCTGGAACTGCGCGGTCGGCGTGACGTTCAGCCGGCCGTGCTTCCAGTTTCCGATGAACGTGAGGATGTGCGGCGGGATGTACGACTGGTTCGAGCCGCTGGCGAACGTGCTGCCCGAGTACGTGTTGTACAGCGGGTAGCTCGCATTCGGATCGAACAGCCGTTGCGGCGCGGCGTTCCAATACGGGTTGGCGATGTCACCGGCCGCGCACGCCGCGTCCGCCGTGCCGTTCGGTTTGTAGCAAGCAGCGCTCGCGAGACCCGTCGACGTCGTGCCGCAGCGCGCGTCGGTCGGGTTGGAGGCGCAGAACGAGGTGTAGCCGTTGTAGGTCTTGATCGCGTTGTTCAAGCCGTCGACGACGGTCGTCCCTTTCGGCGTGCGGTCGAACGTGATCCGCGCGAAGGTGTACGTGTACGACATCAACCCGAAGAAGCCGTCCCGGTTCAGATCGCCCTTTTGGATCTGGAACTCCAGCCCCTTGACGTTCTTACGGCCGATGTTGATGCCGCCCACGAAGTTCGTCTTCGGGTCGAGCAGCACGGTCGAGATCTCGTTCTTCGTCGTGCGCACGTACGGTGTGAACTTGAACGAGGCGTCGGTGCCGTTGAACTGGTGTTCCCACGACGCGTCGTAGTTGTACGACTCTTCCGGCAAGATGTGGTGGCTCGGGGTGGTGAAGCCGAGGTTGTAGTACGACGTGTTCGGGCCGGGGATCAGGTTCGGCTGGATGGTGTTGTACTGCTGGAACGCCGAGCTCGAGGGTTGAGCGAACTTGCCGGCGCTCGCGCGGATGACGTTGTTCCGGTTGACGCTGTAGGTCAGCCCGAAGCGCGGTTGCAGCTCGGGATAATCCTCGACCGCAAGGCTCGTCGCCGAGAACGACGCCGACGTGTAGCGCGGTACGACGCCGCAGTTGATTCCGTTCGCCGTCGTCGGCAGCGGCTTCCCACTCAGGTCCGTGGTAGTAAGCGTCTGCGTGACGGGGTCGTAACAGTTGAACTTGTTGAAGTTGTTCACGAACAGCTGCCGGGCGAGGTCGCCCGTCGTGTCGGGCAGACCGTACTTGAAGTCGTCGTAGCGCAGGCCGAGATCGAGCGAGAGCCGTTCGTTGACCTGGAACTTGTCGCTCAGCGCGACGGTCGTGAACTTCGGCACGACGGTGTTGTAGGTCGCGGCGTTGCCCGTAGCGACGACGAAGTACTGGCACGGCCCGCTCCCGCAGGTCTTTCCGGCCAGCGAGGTGATCGGAACGCCGCCGGCGCTCAACACGAGCGCGGCAGGGCCGGGGCTCGCTCCCGGCAGCGTGTACCGGGACGTTGCTGCGGCGGTGCAGCTCACGGGCGCCAGCGCGCCGGAGTAGCACACGCCCGAGGTCGGATTGGTCGAATCGACGAGATACGCGACCGCAGCTCCCTGCGAGACGTAGCCGGAGTCGTTGTTGCGGAACGTGTTCGAGGTCACGTACGCGAGCGTGAAGTTGAGCAGGTGCTTGTCGCTCAGCTGGTTGGCGTAGTTGAAGTCGACGCCGTGCGTCTTCGAACCGAGCTTGTAGTCGGGCGAGATCGAGCCGTTGAAACGCGGGTTGAGGCCGCCTTCGCCGTACTGCAGCCAGTCGGAGTACTCGGTGTAGCCCGCGATGCGCGCATACGAACGGGAGTTGATCGTATGCGTGTACTGCAGCTTGGTGATCGCGCCGTTCTGATTGTAGCTGTCACGCTCGTTGAGGAGCTGGTTCGAGTTCAGCGGGCGATTCGCTGGCGAGTTCGGAAAATACGCGAACGTCGTGTTCGTGAGGTCGCCGGGTGTCAAGAACACGCCGGTCCGGCCCAGATAGTACTGCTTGTCGTTGTAGATCAGCGGGTTCGCGCCGTACCGGTTGCAGTTCTGCGCAGTCGTCAGGTTGGGGCAGACGACGTTTCCGCCGGCCGTGCCCTTGACGACTTGGCTGAGATACGGCCCCCAGTCGCTGGGCGCCGAGGCAAAGTACGTCTGCGTCAGGACCGCGTTGTAGAGGAACTGCACGTCGTCCTTGAGCCCCTCCGTGCTGTTGCGATGCGGGATCGCCAAGTGCAGGTTGACGATGTTGTCGCGGTCCTGCAGATACGTCGAATAGCCGTAGAACAACGGCCCGAGCTCGTATCCGTTCGGGCCTAAGATGCTGCTGCCGGGCCCGGCGCTCGGGCCTTTGTAGCAGCCGGCGGTCGGATGCGCGGTGCCGCAGCCGTTGCGGTAGACGTTGATCGGCGGCGCGTACTGCGCGAACTCCGGGCGGTCGCCGTACGCGATGTCCTGGTTGTAGCCGGCCGCGCCGACGTAGTACGAGAAGCTGCGGCTCGGCGTCGCGCCGCCGCCTTCGAAATGGAGGTTCGTGTAGCCGGCCGGCGATCCGGCGCCGAGGGAGAGGGTTGCCGAACCCGGATAGGTGCCGGCGCGGATGACCTCGTTGACGAAGCCCGCGAGCGCGGTCGACCCCGCATTGGTCGGCGCGGAACCGGTGTACACCTGGACTTCCTGCGTGCCGAGGTTCGACAAGTTGCCGCCGGGATATTGGTCGAACGCGCGCTGAATCGGCACGCCGTCGTACTCGTAGCCGACCTGCGTGTAGTTCGCGCCGCGCACGAAGATCGACTGGTACTGGCCGACCTGGCCTTGCGGCACGAACACCCCGGGGACCGACGCCACCGCCGAGTACGCGTTGTTGAGCCCGCCGCCGCCACCGAGCGTCGCGGCCGCGCTCTGCTGCGCCGCCGAGACGTTGTAGACGTCGGTGCTGATGCCGGGCTGGATCAGCGAGGCGTTCGAGCGCGAGCGCACCCGGCCGATCTGCTTGAGCGTCTTCGCCAGCGCGACGTTGAACGTCGCGGTCTGGTCCGCCTGAACCGTGATCCCGCTCAGCGTCGCCGCGTCGTAGCCGGCGCCGGTGACGCTCAGGACGTACGTGTCGGGCGAAAGCGAGAGAAACTGGAACGAGCCGGTCTTGTCGGTGCTGGCCGTCGCCGAGCCCGACGGGCTCGCGGCGGTCACCTTGGCGCCCGCGACGGGCCGCTGCGTCTCCGTGTCGACGACTCTGCCGCTGAGCGCGCCGGTGGTCCCGGCGAGCGCGGCGGTGAGGCCGGCACAGAGGAAGGCGGTGACGAGCGCGAGCGTGGCGATCGAGCGCGAAAGCTGGTGGTGCATGCGGCTTTTCCTCGTGCGCTGAGCGTGGCGCCAACGCCGCAGCCCGGTCCTCGCATAGGGGACGCCGGGGTCGGGGCCTGCGGCGGCAGAACCTTAAAATTTGCTTAGAGAACCTTAAACCGATCGCCTGCCGCTTCAGGGAGCAAAATCAAGCCTTTACCGAACGGATCGGCGTCCGCGAGGTATCGCGCTGAACGAATGTGGCATCGTGGTATCAGCGAACGGCTAGTTTAGGCCTGTTTCGTGCGGCCGACGCGCTAGGCGACGGCGCGAGCCCGCAGCACGTCGCGGGCCGCCGAGGCAAGCGCGAGCGCCGTCACGGCGAGCAGCATCCCGCCGATCAGGTCGGTGACGAAGTGCGCCCCGAGCGCGAGCCGCGACCAGAGGACGCCGCAGCCCCACAGCACGAGCAGCGGCGTGACGACCGCGCGCACGCGCGCCGGCAGGTCGCTCTTCCAGATGAACCACGCCCAGAGCCAGTAGACGAGCACCGCGAACATCGCGTGCCCGCTCGAATACGCGAACGACGGCTCGTGGATCAGGCTCCAGTAGCCGGGCCGCGGGCGGCGGAAGACGTTCTTCAGCGCGTCGCTGACCTGCCAGGTGATCAGCGTCGTCGGAAGCGCGAAGATCACCCGCTCGCGCCACCGGGGAAAGCGAATCGCAACCGCGATCGCGACGAGCGCGAAGGTGACGAGCGCCGGCCACCAGCACGACGCGGTGAAGAGCAGCGCGAGCCGCGGCGCTTCGCCGGCGAGCGCGCGCGCGGCGAGATCGAGCCCGCGCGGCGGCGCGTGCGAGACGGCGTTGCCGAGCAGCACGTACGCCGCCGCCGCGACGACGACGACCGCGAGAGAGCGAAGCGCGCTCACCCCGCGAAGAGATCCGTCTGCGCGGGCCGGCCGATGCGGTCGGCGAGGCGCTCGAGCTCGGCGGGGGACTCGACGATCACGTTGCGCGGCTTCGTTCCTTCGTTGGGGCCGACGATCCCGAGCTCTTCGAGCTGGCGCATCAAGCGCACCGCGCGCGGGTGCCCGATCGCGAAGCGCGCCTGCAGCGCGGCCGTCGAGCCGACGCCGGTCTCGCCCTTCGCGACGCGCGCGTCGAGCAAGAACTTCGCCGCGTCGTACCACAGCTCGTCGGTCTTGCGGTCGCCGGAGCGCTCGTCGTCCTCGCGGATCGGCGTGATCTCCATCGCGGGCGCCGTGTCGGGCTTCGCCTGGCGTTTCCAGAATCCGACGAGCCGCTCGATCTCGTGGCCGGTGACCAGCGCGCCTTGCGCGCGGATCGGCTTCGGCGCGTCGATCGGCAAGTACAGCATGTCGCCGCGGCCGAGCAGCCGCTCCGCGCCGCCCATGTCGAGGATCGTGCGCGAGTCCACCTGCGAGGAGACCGCGAACGCGATCCGCGAGGGGATGTTGGCCTTGATCAAGCCGGTGATGACGTCGACCGACGGCCGCTGCGTCGCGACGACGAGATGGATGCCGGTCGCGCGCGCGAGCTGCGCGAGCCGCATGATCAGCATCTCGACCTTCGCCGGCGCGATGAGCATCAGGTCGGCGAGCTCGTCGATGACGACGACGACGTAGGGCAGCTTCTCGGTCGGGAACTTCGCGTTGTACTCTTCGATCTTGCGCACGCCCGCTTTCGCGAAGCGCGTATACCGCTCGTCCATCTCGCGCGTGATGGCGGCCAGCGCGCCGGCCGCCATCGAGGGCTCGGTGATCACCTCGTTCTTGAGGTGCGGGATCCCGTTGTAGACGGTGAGCTCGACTCGCTTGGGGTCGATCATCACCAGTTGCAGTTCCTCCGGCGTCGCGGTCACGAGCAGCGAAGCGATGATGCAGTTCAGGCAGACCGATTTGCCGGCGCCCGTCGCTCCGGCGACGAGCAAGTGCGGCATCTTGCCGAGATCGCCGAAGACCGGCTGGCCGGTGATGTCCTGGCCGAGCGCCATCTGCAGCGGCGCGCCGCCGCGCGGGATGCGTTCGAGGATCTCGCGGATCGCGACGATGGAGACGGTGGTGTTCGGCACCTCGATCCCGACCGCCGACTTGCCCGGGATCGGCGCTTCGATGCGAACCGAGGTGGCGGCGAGCGCGAGCGCGAGGTCGTCGGCGAGCGAGGAGATGCGCGAGATCTTCACGCCGCGCTCGGGGCGCAGCAGATAGCGCGTGATCGACGGCCCGCGCTCGATGTGCGTCACCTTGGCGCCGACGCCGAACGACGCCAGCGTGTCTTCGAGCACGTGCGCGCGGCTCGCGTCGTCGGTCTTCTGCGCCTGCGGCGCATCGAAGATCGCGCCGACGTCCGGCAGCACGTACGCCGGGCGAGAGGGCTCGTACTCTCCGCTGACCGCCGCGAGCGCGCGCTGCCGCGCGCGGTCTTGCACGCCCGACTCGACGTCGCCCGGCGCGTCGTCGCCGGGCTCGCCGACGACGTCGTCGTCCTCGCCGGCGGCGTCTTCGTCGTCCGCGTCCTCGTCGTACTCGTCGTCGTACGCTGCGTCGTCTTCGTCGTACTCGTCGTACTCGTCTTCGTCGTACTCATCGCCGGCGAGCTCGTCTTCTTCCTCGCCGGTCTCGGCGTCGCCGAGCTCTTCGTCGTAGAAGCGAACCGGTTCGCGTTCGACGACCGTGTGCGTCGGCGCCGGAATCTCGGTCGCCGCGGCCGCGCTCGCACCGGCCCCGGCGGCCGCCGGTTGCGGCGCGCGCGGAAGCAGCGCCGGCAGATGAAACGCTTCGCGCAGCGAGGCCGGGCGCGAGGGCAGCGCGGCGCCGGCGGCGCTTTCGCGCGGCAGCGGGCGCAGCGCGGCGAGCCGCGTCACGCACCAGCCGATCACCTTCTTCAGCGAGACGCCGGTGATCGCGACCGTCACGGCCAACGCCGCGACGATCAGCACGATCCATGTGCCGGCGTCGCCGACGAGCGCGTGCAGCGCGCGCGCGAGGCCGCCGCCCAGCATTCCGCCGGGGCGACCCGACGCGGCCAGGCCGGCGTCGAGTACGACGAAGTACGCGCACGCCGCGCCGCCCAGCGTCGCGATCATCCTCGGCACGTTGATCTCGAGGAAGACGATCGCGCCGACCAGCGCGATCAGCGCGACGAAGAACGCCGCTGCCGACCCGAACAGCGCGTGCAGCGCGAACGCGGTCGCGCCGCCGACCGCGCCGGTGCGCGCCGCCGGCGCGACCAGCGCGACGGCGAGCAGCAAGGCGAAGCCGAGTGCAACGATTCCGGCGATCTCGAGGTTCCAGCGGGTCTTCGTGCTCGGCTTCCGTCGGACGCGAGCCATTGAACCTACACTTCCCGTTACGAGGGGCTGCTCACCTGTGCGCGAACCCCCGCAAGCCGTGCCGAAGCCCACGATCGTCGTTCTCGAAGGCGACCAGACCGGTCAAGAGCTGCTCGTCGAATCGCTGCGCCTGCTGGAGCCGGACGTGATCGGCTTCGAGGTCGAGCTCGAGCGCTACGACCTCTCGCTCGAGAAGCGGCGCCAGAGCGACAACGGGATCGTGCTGGAAGCCGCGGCGGCGATGAAGCGCACGAAGCTCGGACTGAAGGCCGCGACGATCACGCCGGAGACGAAGGGCGACGTCGGCTCGCCGAACCGCATCCTGCGCGAGGCGATCGACGGCAAGGTGATCGTGCGCACCGGCCGCCGCATCCCGGGCGTCCGCCCGGTGGCGGGGATCCACGCGCCGATCTCGGTGGTGCGCATGGCTGTCGGCGACGCGTACGGCGCCAAGGAGTGGCGCGAGCGCACCGGCGGCGACGAGGTCGCGTTCCGCACCGAGCGCATCGAGCGCTCCGTCTGCCGCGTCGTCGCGGAGTACGCGTTCCTGCACGCGCGCAAGACCGGCGCGAAGGTGTTCGGCGGCCCGAAGTACACCGTGAGCCCGGTGTACGAAGGGATGCTCAAGGAAGAGATGGACGCCGCCGCCGCGCGCCATCCCGACGTGGAATACGACCCGCAGCTGATCGACGCGACGTACGCGCTGTTGATCTCGACGGCCGGCGATCCGATGGTGATCCCCTCGCTCAACCGCGACGGCGACTGCCTCTCGGATCTGGTCATGCAGCTCTTCGGCTCGATCGCCGGCGCCGAGTCGACGCTGATGTCGTTCACGCCCGACGGCAAGCCCGACGTCGTGATGACGGAGGCGCCGCACGGCACCGCGCCGCGGCTGTTCGGGAAGAACGTCGCGAACCCGATGGCGATGATCCTGGCCGTCGCCGCGCTGTTGACGTTCGTCGACGACCGCCGCGCGACGAGCGCCTCGCGCGCGATCTACGAGGCGGTGCTCGAAACCGTGCGCGAGGGAACCGCGACCAGCGACCTGGGCGGCCACGCCTCGACGACCGAGTTCACCGACGCCGTCATCGCCAAAGTGAAGACGAAGCTCGACGTCTGGGCGACGATCTGATCACGTCGTCACCGGCGCGGCGCGCTGTTCACCGTTGCCGAAGCGCTCCGACCAGCGAATCCGTCCGGTGAGCTGCATCATGACGAAGAGCGTGACGATCGCGCCGATCGTGATCGAGAGCCCGCTGAAACCTTCGTCGAAGAGCGCGAGCGAGAACAGGATCAAGTAGAAGAACTGCGCGGCGGCGGCTTCGACGGCGGCGAAGCGCAGCCCGACCACCAGCCGCAGGTACGAGATCGTCAGCGCCATCGAGACCGCCGCGCACAGCACGAACGCCCACTCGACCCGGATGCGGTCGACGGTGTACGCGAAGAGCAAGTGGAACGCGAAGAACGCCGCGGCCAGAAAGAGATAGTTGATCGGGTGCAGCTCGATCCGGCGCAGCGTGGTGATCACCAGCATCACGAAGACGTAGAAGCCCAGCGAGAGCGGCGCCCAGAACGTGATCCGCTGCGCGAGCGGACCCGGCTGCAGCGGCAAAGGGAACGTCATCCCGATCCCCGCGCCGGTGACGAGCTCGCGATCCGCCCAGGTCAGATCCCAGCCGCGGGCGGTTCGGCGCTCCGCGCTCGGCGCGAGCGTGTGCGGCGGGAAGTCGATCGCCTCGAAGTTCGTGTGCATCGTGACGAGGAGATCGCGCACGGTCGTGACGTTCTGGCCGAAGGTGTACGTCCAGGTTCCGAGCCCGCGCGTGCGGTACGCGACGGCGACCGTCCGCGTTCGGGCCGAGCCGGGCGGCAGCTGGGCGAGCAGCCATCCGCCGGTGCTCTCGGCGGCGACCCGTTTGCCGTCGAGGCTCACGGTCACGTCGTCGTACGTCGCGCCGTCGGCCGGAAGCGGAAACGAGACTCGTATCGCGCGCCCGGGCTGGTTCGGGACGCCGTACGCGCCCGTGAACGCGACGGCGTAGGTGTTGTACCAAAGCAGTCCCTTGCGCCGCAGGTCGAGCGCCAGGTCGACGTCGATCCGCGAGGACGACGGGGCGACGTCGTACTGCGGACGGTGCGTCTTCGGGTCCGCGACGGCCGTGAAGATCGGCTGGCGCTGCTCGAGCGCCGCCCCCCACAGCCCCGCGAGCGCGGCGCGCTGGACGGTGTCGGACTGCTGGGTCCGAAGCGTGATCGTCCCGCCCAGGATGAGCCAGCCCACGGTCGCCGCGGCGTTGACGAGCGAGATCCCGACGAGATACCTGGCGCTGAGCATTTCTTTGCCTCACAAAGCTAGGTGCTTTGCGAAACTTTGTACCACAAAGATAACCCGGCGCGCAACGCTACCGCTGCTGCGGGTCGAGGGCGTCGCGGAGGCCGTCGCCGAGCAGGTTGAAGCCGAGGACCAGCACGGTGATCGAGACGCCGGGGAAGATCAGCGCCCAAGGCGCGCCCAGCCAGTAGTCGCGGGCGTCGTTCAGCATCGCGCCCCACTCGGGCACCGGCGGGCGCGCGCCCAGCCCGAGGTACGAGAGCCCCGCGGCTTCCAGCTCGGCGGTCGCGATCCCGAGCGTCGCCTGGACCAGCAGCGGGGCCAGGATGTTCGGCAAGACGTGCCGCCGCAGAATCGCCGGGACGCCGGCCCCGATCGCGCGCGCCGCCTCGACGTAGTCGTGCTCCTTCACCGCGAGGACCGAGGAGCGCGCCAGCCGCGCGTACTGAGGGACGTAGACGATCCCGATCGCCAGCATCAGGTTGTTGATGCTCGGCCCCAGGATCGTCGTGATCCCGATCGCCAGGATGATCGAGGGGAACGCCAGCATCACGTCCATCGCCCCCATCAGCACGGCCTCGACCCGCTTTCCGGCGTAGCCGGCGATCAGCCCGATCAGCGTCCCGGCGGTGATCGCCAGGCCGACCGCGACGAACCCGATCCGGATCGAGATGCGCGCCCCGTAGAGGATGCGCGCGAAGAGGTCGCGCCCGAGCTTGTCGGTCCCGAACCAGTGCGCCGGCGAGGGCGGCTGCGCGCCCTGGGCGACGTTCTGGGCGAGCGGATCGGTGCCCGCGATCAGCGGCGCGAACACCGCGACCAGGACGATGAGGCCGACGACGGCGGCGCCGGCGAGCGCCCCCGGCGCCCGGCGGAACCGGCGCCACACGTCGAGGGCGAAGGTGCGGACGGGCAGCTCCCCGGCGGCGGTCACCGGCCCGGTCTTACGAACGGTCCCGTTCAATGCCTTTGCGGCCAAAAGACCCGGGTCGGCAAGTATTAGGAGGAGATTGGAACGGCCGGAAAGCAGGGATTCCCGGCAGCCTTTAAGGTTGCGTTCACATTCCTCTACAATAAGGAAGCGCGTGCTACAACGAATCGCACACGCCCTCAAGCAATCCCGGCGCGGCATCATCGGAATGGCGCTGGCGGTTGCTTTTGCGGCGTCCATCGCGGCTCCGGCGCTCGCCGACACGACGACGGGCAACATCTCGGGGACGGTCACGACCTCCACCGGTCAGCCGGTCCCGAACGTCAACGTCGTCGCGGCAGCTCCCTCAGCCCGCTACACTGCAAAAACCGACGCCAAGGGCTTTTACAGCATCGTCGGCGTCATCCCCGACACGTATAGCATCACCTTCTCGGGGTCGGGGTACCAAGGCGCCACGATCAACGGCGTCACGGTCAATCCGACGATTACATCGACGGTCAACCAAACGCTGACGACCCAGCTGAAGACGATCGGCTCCACGACGAGCCGCGCCTCGGGCGTGAGCGCCTTCCAGCCGCAACAGGCGGAAGACACGTATAGCGTCAACGCCAACCAGATCAACACGATCCTGGGCAAGTCGCATGCGACGAGCGAGACGCAGCTCATCATCTCGCTGCCGGGCGCCTCGCTCGACCGCAGCGGCTATCCCGTCCTGCGGGGCGGCCGCGAGAACGACGAGGGCTTCCAGTTCGAAGGGATCGACTACACCGACGCGTTCACCCACCAGTTCGTCAATACGCTCTCGCTGAACGGCGTCTCGAATTTCCAGCTCAGCCCGGGCGCGGGCGACGCCTCGGTCGGGAACGTCGGGACCGGGCAGATCAACGCCTCGGTGAAGCGCGGCGCGCATCCGTCGTTCGGCAACGCCGAGCTGGACGTGCGCGGACCGACATACTACCACCAGGCGAGCACCGAGTTCGGCTGGGCAACGCCGACCGGTAACCTGTCGAGCTACACGTCCTTCGTCGGCAGCGACAACAACAACCAGTGCGGCCGGACGGGCCAGGACTGCAACCTCGTCGGCCAGCAGCTCTTCAACGACTACGTGAAAGGCCGCGATTTCATCGAGAACGCGGTCTACAAGTTCGGTGCGAACAAGAACCAGTCGCTGCAGGCGTTCTACCAGAACCAGATCTTCAACTTCTACAACAACGTCATGTTCGCGAACCAGCACACCCTCCCGTACGAGATGGGCTCACCGGATTGGCTGTTCTTCTCGGCGAACACGCTCGGGATCACGCCCGCCGAATGGGCCGGGATCACGCCGTTCGAATACGGACAGCATTCGCTGAACCAGCCGCTGGGCCGGCCGGCCGCGACAAGCAACCAGCCGAACGAGACGATCAAGCTGCAGTACAGCAACACCTTGAACCAGTCGACGTTCATGACGATCAAGGCCTACAAGGTCAACTCCTCGACCATTTTCGACTATCCCTACCTCGCACTGTGCAGCGGCGTCGGGCTGAATTGCGACTCGTACGCCATTCAAGGCGGGCAGCGCACCGGATTCGCCGCCGACTTCACCAAGCAGGTCGGCCAGAAGCACCTCCTCGGCTTCGGCGGCAAGTACGAGTTGGTCCACCCGATCGACACGTTCCAAAGCGGGTCGCTCGGCGCGTTGGCGGCCGTGTTTACGCCCGAAAACACGTACGACTTCCTGCCGGCCAGCTCGCCGTCGTGCACCGGTGTCCTCAGCGCGGCATTCGGCTTCAACCCATGCGGGTATCTGCCGACCGCCGTCGGCGCGCCGGGCACGCCGATCCGCATCCCGGACTACAACCAGTCGCCGAGCGCGAACCGGCACGACACCGGATTCTATCTGCAAGATCAGTTCCAAGCGACGGACCGGCTGAAGATTACCGCCGGCGCCCGCGTCGACAATGCGAGCTTCGACTATCCGTCGAACCCGCTGGTCGCCGGCTTCAACGATCCGGGCGGGGTGGGGTACTCGTCGGGACTATTCTTGCCGATTAAGACCGGCGTCTACACCAGCGGTCCGCTGGCGACCGCGTGCGGCGGCGGGCCGTGCCCCGATCCGGCGAAGGACGTCTACGGTGACACGCACCGGACCTCGAGCACGCTCCAGCCGCGGTTCTCGTTCGCTTACCAGTTCAACCCCCGGAACAGCGTCACGTTCAGCTACGGCCGGTCGGTGGTGCTGCCGCCGATCGCGTTCGTCGACGACCGCATCCCGCGCGCGCAGTACGCCGGGTTCGCCGGGATTCCGGCCAACCTCGCCGTTTGCGGCCCGACCGGGGATCGCACGTGCCGCGACTACGCCGACCAGCTGTACTGGCTGAACCAGAACACGCTGGGTGGCGTGCCGATCGCGCCGGCCAAGCCCAGCACGCTCAACAACTACGACGCCTCGCTGCAGCACGACTTCGGCAACGGCCTCTCGGCGAAACTCACGCCGTTCTACCGCCGCGGCTACGACGTGCTGGCGCAGTTCGCGTTCCCGTTGGTCGTCAACGGCCAGCCGGTGTTCGATCAGAACGGCAACGCGATCAACGGTCCCACGACTACGTCGAACCTCGGTACCTCGTACACGACGGGCGTGGAGTTCTACATGACCAAGACCGCGACGTACGGACTCTCCGGAACGCTCTCGCTGACCTACATCAACGAGTTCACGAACGTGATTCCGCTCTCCGGCAACGAGGACTTCTTCCCGGCGATCCCGCCGGCGTCGTTGTTCCAGGGGAACATCTACCGTGTCGGCTTCATCTCGCCGTTCAACGGCGTGGCGGCGCTGCAGTACAAGTGGCGCAGCGGCTGGCGCGTGAACCCGATCATCGGCTTCAACATCGGCTACCCGATCGGAACTGGGCTCATCACGGCGTACGGGCTCAACGGAAAGTACTACAACTTGCCGGCGACCAACGTGACGAACGGTTCGACGTCTGCCAACCAGTACGTCGATCCGGCGAACCCTGGCACGGTCTTCCATCCGAACATCGCCGCCTCGCGCGGGACGCCGGAGAAGAACAGCGCCGGCGGCGTGCTCAGCGCGCCGCGCATCAACATCGCGAACCTTGATGTCGAGTACAACAAGCCGGGGTCGCGGAGCACGGTGGGTCTGCTGGTCTCGAACCTGTTCAACCAGATCTACAGCGAGCCGAGCTTCAACGGCCGGTATCAGCCGGTGGCAACCGGGATCTCCGGTCCGAAGTCGGGGACGACGTCGGGCCAGGTTCTCTTCCCGGGGCAAGGATACCGTAACTACGCGAGCTACCGGTTCAACAACCAGCCGTACATCCTCTCGCCGAGCGGCACTCCGACGGAGTTCCGCCTCTACTACCAGCTCTCGCTATAAGGACCGCTGTGCACAAACGAATCCTCGCTCTTGCAGCGCTGGGAGGGCTCATCGCCCTCCCGGCCTGCACGTCCGGAAATGCGGCGGTCGAGCCGCCGAAGACGATCGCGAACACGACAGCCGATCAGCTGCAGTTCCAGGTCGGCACGGCGAACCTGCAAGGCGTCGCTGGACTCAACACCGTCGTGACGTTCCGCCAGCCCAACGGGCTCTCGGCACTGCTCGACAACACCCCCACCATCACGCTGCCGTTCACGAACACGGCGCCGGCGTCGGTGGCGGCCAACGACTCCGGGACGAACCGGATCAGCGGCACGCCGCAGACCAACAACGGTCAGCCCTCGACCGATCCGCGCACGTTCTCGCAGAGCGTGGGCGCGTTCGCGTACGGGTTCCTGGCCTCGAACTCGACCACGACCGGGGCGAACAACTCGACGTTCTATCCGTCCACGAACTCGATGCCGTACTACACCGCGGCGGCGCGGCGCGCGTTCTACGTGGGCCCGGGTAACCCGTTCGTGCCGAACTTCAAGGACGGCTCGCTCGGGACGAGCTTCTTCGGCTACCCGTCAGGCTTCACCACCTTCGTGCTCGCGCCGGGGGCCGGGACCTACACGCTCGCGGTCGGCTTGCCGAACGCGAGCACGCCGATCCCGACCTTCACCGCGACCACGACGCTGGCGAACACGACGCTGCTCCCGAACATGCCCGCGCCGGTGGTCGTCTCGGACGGCGCCGGCGGGATGACGGTGACCGAAACGATCCCGCCGGGGATTCTGGAGACGCTGATCTTCATCGTCGACCGGAATGTGCCTCAATACTACACGCTCGTGATGCGCGGGACTGGGCCGCAGACCGCGACCTTGCCCGACAACCTCGGCCCGATCACGGGCGGGGTGGCCGGACCTTCGATCGCCCCGGGCGACCTGTACCGCGTCTACGCGTTCGGGTTCGACTACCCGGCGATCGAGGCGGTGCCGGTGGGTGCGAACCCGCCGCAGGCGCCGGTGATCAACAACGCGGGCACGCCGTGCACGTTCTCCGGAACGAGCTCGACCTGCCCCGGGCAAGCCGACCTCACCCAGTCCCCGCCGGCGACCGGCACGGAGTAGGGAGCTCGGTTCGCCGATGCCACGAGAGGCGTCGCCGTACGGCGGCGCCTCTCTCTTTTCCGGCCCCTCCGCCTTTGTCGTTGTGCCGCCGCCGTGCCGGGCGTAGGCTAACCGGTGGAAGAAGGGGCGCCGAGCGCGTCCGTCCCAGAGGTTCACCGTGCCGACCGTCTCCGACCCCAACTTGCTCCGAATCGAGGCGAAGATCAGCGAGGGAATCTCGCTCGACCGCGACGACGGCGTGGCGCTGTTCCGCACGCGCGACCTGCACACGCTGGGGCGGCTGGCGAAGGCGGCCAAAGAGCGCAAGAGCGGCAACAACGTCTACTACGTTTTGAACCGCTACATCAACTCGACGAAGGTCTGCTACGCGAACTGCACCTTTTGCTCGTTCGCGCGCGCCGAAAAGGACCCCGACAAGGTCCGCATGTCGGCCGACGAGGTCGTCGCCAAGGCGCTGGAGACGGGGACCAACTTCAACCAGATTCATATCGTCGGCGGGCACGACCCGCGCCAGCTCACGCTCGACTACTGGCTCCCGCTGATGCGGCGCTTCAAGGCGCTGCTGCCGCACGTGCAGCTCTCGCTCTTCACCGCGGCCGAGATCGACTACCTCGCGCGGCGCCACCGCCTCTCGTACGACGAGATCTGCGCGCAGCTTGCCGCGGCCGGGCTGGACAACGTCAACGGCGGCGGTGCCGAGGTCTTCAGCGAGCGCTTTCGCAAGGAAGTCTGCCCGAACAAGGTCGACGCCGCGCACTGGCTGGAAATCCACGAGACGCTGCACCGGCATGGCGTTGCCTCGAACGCGACGATGCTGTACGGGACGATCGAGACGCTCGAGGAGCGCGTCGAGCACTTGATCCTGCTGCGCGAGTCGCAGCGGCGTTCGCCGGGCTACAACGCGTTCATCCCGCTGGCGTTTCATCCCGACGGGAACGCGCTCTCGCACCACGGCTGGACCTCGGGGCTCGACGACATTCGCATGTTCGCGGTCTCGCGGCTGATGCTCGACAACTTCGACCACGTCAAAGCGTACTGGATGATCCAGGGGCTGAAGATCTGTCAGCTCGCGCTTCAGTTCGGCGCCGACGACATGGACGGAACGCACGGCTCGACCGACGAGGAGCTGATCTACCACAGCGCCGGAACGCGCTCGGGCCAGTACGTCGACGACCGCGAGTTCCGCCGCTTGATCGAAGAAGCCGGGTACGTCCCGGTGCGGCGCAACTCCACCTACGAGACGTTTCCGCACGAGTGGAAACCGGAAGAAACGTTGGTCGAGGTTGTCTAGGCTGAGGTACGGGCGGATCTCGTACGTCAACGTCGCGCCCGTCGAGGCGGCGTTCGACGCGGGCGCCGTCACGCGCGACGTCGAGGTGGTCGACGCGGTTCCGTCGCGGCTCAACGCGGCGATGTCGGCGGGGGAGATCGACGCCGGCGCGATCAGCGCGGTCCACTACCTGGCGAACCGCGACCGGTTCGCGCCGCTTGCCGACTTGTGCATCGCCGCCGACGGCCCGGTGCGCACGGTGCTGTTCGTCTCGCCGACGCCGCCGGCGCTCCTCGGCGAGGCGCGGGTCGCGGTGACCTCGCATTCGGCGTCCGGCCGCGCGCTGCTCGCCGCGCTGCTGGACGGTTTCCCCGACGTGCGCCCGCGTTACGACGTCGTCGACGACGCGCTGGCGGCGGCGCGCGCTGGAACGCCGGCGCTGGTGATCGGCGACGAAGCGCTGGTCGCGCGGGCCGAGCTGCCGCCGGCGCGGATTCACGACTTGGGCGAAGCGTGGCGCGCGTGGACCGGCTTGCCGTTCGTCTTCGCGGTGTGGGCGGTGCGGCGCGAGGCGCTCGCGCAGCGCGCGGACGAGGTCGCCGCGCTGACCGACGCGCTCGTCGCCGCCCGCGCCTGGGGCGAAGCGAACCGCGCGAAGGTGATCGAGGCGGCGGTCGCGCGCAAGCCGTACCACCGCGCGCTCTACGAAGACTACTTCACGCGGCTGACCTATCGGCTCGACGAGCGCGCGGCCCAGGGGCTCGAGCGCTTCGCGACGCTCCGCACGGCGCAAGCCGTTCGACACGCTCAGGACGACGGGCATGTCGCTCACTGAGGTGTTGGACCGCGCCGCCGGCGGCGGGCGGATCAGCTTCGACGAAGGCGTCCGCCTTTATCGCGAAGCGCCGCTGCACGAGCTCGGCGCCGCCGCGCACGCGCGCCGCACCGCGCTCTACCCGGGCGACGACGTCACCTACGTGATCGACACGACGATCAACTACACCAACGTCTGCAACGTGCATTGCACGTTCTGCGCGTTCTTCCGCCCCGAGCACCACCGCGAAGGCTACACGATGTCGCACGACACGGTGCTGGAGCGCGTGCGCTATGCCGCCGACCAGGGCGCGACGCAGATCATGATTCAGGGCGGGGTCAATCCCGAGCTGCGGATCGAGTGGTTCGAGCAGCTCTTCCGGCGCGTCGCGGCGGAGTTTCCGCGCGTCGACATCCACTCGCTCTCGGTCTCCGAGATCTCGGGCCTGGCGAAAATCGAGAACCTGCCGGTGCGCGAAGTGCTCGTGCGGCTGAAGGCGGCGGGGATGAAGTCGCTGCCCGGCGCGGGCGCGGAGATTCTCGTCGAGCGCGTGCGCAAGCGGATCAGCGCGCGCAAGATCGTTCCCGACGGCTGGATCGGGGTGATGCGCGAGGCGCAGCGGCTCGGGATGCCGACGACGGCGACGATGATGTTCGGCTCGATCGAGACCGACGAAGAGCGCGTTGCGCACCTGCAGGTGATTCGCGACCTGCAGGACGAGACGCACGGCTTCACCGCGTTCATCCCGTGGTACTACGTGCCGTACAAGACGCCGCTGCGCGGCCGCGAGGCGAGCGGGCTGGAATATCTCCGCGTGCTCGCGACGTCGCGGCTGTTCCTCGACAACGTCCCGCACCTGCAGGCGTCGTGGCTCACGCCGGGGCTGAAGCTCGGCCAGCTCGCGCTGTTCTACGGCTGCGACGACATGGGCGGCACGATCATCGAGGAGCAGGTCGTCCACGACGCCGGCTCGACCAACGAAGCCACGCGCGCGCAGCTCGAACAGATCATTCGCGGCGCCGGCTACAACCCGGTCGTCCGCGACACGTACTGGAACCTGCGCGACGACGTCGCGCTCGCGACGGCCTGATTACTTCCCGTTCGGCGTGAGGACCAGCTTCGACTCGGCGTAGTCGAACGTCCAGTTGAAGTGCCGCAGGAAGTCGAACCCGATCAGCCCGCCGTCGCGCCCGAACACTTTGGCCGGGCCGAAGCACGTCTCGACGTTTTGGTAGTGGTACGGTCCGACGATGATCTCGTTGAGCCGCGAGCACCGCGCCGGGATGTTGCTCGGGCCGTCGACGCCCATGAAGTTGATCTGATAGTCCGCCGTCTGTCCGCCGCCGGCGTTGAGCACGTCGTTGAGCGCGACAAGCCGGCCGCTCGTCTTCAAGTCGTCGCTGAGCACGGCGAGGAAATCGTTGCCCGTGTCGAAGATCGCGCGCGTCGTGACGTTGTTCACCCGCAGCACGACCTCGGGCTGGCGCGTAGCGAGGTTGACGGTGAACGCATAGGCGCCCTTACCGACCGTCGGCTCCATCACGTTCGGATCGAGGATGCGAATCGTGCGGTTCGCGGTGTCGACGTCGACGAGCGCGCCGGCCAGGAAGTCGTATCCGAGAATGCCGTCGACCGGGTTATTCTGCGGGTTCGCAGCGTCAGGTGGCAGCGCCGGCGCGACGGTGACGACGACGTTGGTGAGGCTGTTCTTGCCGAGCTCGATCGACGGCACGCGCGCGGACTGCGCGGCGACGCCGACGCCGTTCACGCCGGTGAAGCCGGTGCGGCCGAGCATCGTGAGCTTGAGCGCGTCGGCGTAGGGCCGGTACAGAATGATTCCCGACGCACCCGAGTCGAGCAGAAACCGTCCGGTGTGGCCTTGGATCGTCGCGCGGAGCTCGACCGCCTGACCGCGCGGCAGGAACGCGTACGGCGTCTGGTGCTCGACGAGGTCGATCGGAACGGCGTCGGTCGAGACGAAGTTCCACTTCGCCGTGGGCACGGGACCGCGCAGATCGTCGTTCGTCACCTCACGCACGGCGTGCTCGGCGAGCTTCCAGGCGCCGTAGTCGCTGCTGTGGTAGCCGCTCGGGACGCGCACGCCGGGCGCGATCTCGGTGTACCCGTCGTAGTGCACGACGGAGCGGCCGTAGCCGTTGTCGGGGTCGTAGGCGACCTGCACGTACGCGCCGGTCGCGTGGTCGAACGCGATGTCGGCCGGAACGCCCGAAGCCGGCATGATGCGCACGACGTCGGCGGCGACGCCGTCGACCGTCTGCGAGCCGCGCGCGGTCGCCGGAACGTCGGTCAGCAGATCGCCGGTGACGAGGTTTCTCGTCAAGCGGTTGCGGGCTGCGTCCTCGTACTCGACGACCGTGTAGCCGTTCTCGTTCGAAGCCCAGAAGGCGCGCCCGGTGAAGCCGTTTTCCACGCTGTTGCCTGTCAGGTCGCCGAGGCGATGGTACACGGCGCCGCGCCGGAACGTCGTCAGCGACGGCGCGGAGGACGCATCGCCGGACTGATCCTTGCTTGCGGCAGGCGTCGCGGTCGCGCGGAGGTAGCGATACGTCAGCACGAGCCCGGGCGGGTGGCCGACATACGCTTCATGCTTGGCGACGATCGCGGCGGCGTCGTTGGTGAGCGCGCCGGCGGGGAGCGGCGGAAGGGCCGCGAGCACCAAAGCAGCGGCGGACATGGTGATAGACACCTTGGCGAGAGGCATGACGGGCTTGTTCTCGCCGCACGCGCCGAACGCCCTGCCGCAAATGCGCGGTCTTTATATGATTTACCTAAAAGCGATCAAGCGCCGAAACGAATTCGGTAGGTGATCAGCCGGCCGTCTGTTGCGACGCGCTCGTAGACGCGGCGCGCCCGCGCGTTGTGCTCTTCGGCTACCCACCGCACCTCGGTCCACCCGCGCTCGCGCGCGAGCGCGCAGACGGCGTCGATGAGCATTTCGGCGAGCCCGTTGCCGCGCTGCGGTTCGTCGACCCACAAGTCGTCCAGGAAGCACGCTTCGTTGCCGTGCATCGTTCGCGGGAACGGCCGGAAGTGCGTGAACCCGGCGAGCCGGCCGGCCTCGTCGATCGCGAGCAGCCCTTCGACGCCGTGCGTGCGCGCGAGCAGCCACGACCATACGACCGCCGCGGCGGCGGCGTCGACCGGATCGCCGAGCGCTTCACGGTAGCGCCCGAAGTGCTCGCGCCATTCCGTGTACCGCTGCGGCGAGACCGGCTCGATCTTCATGACGTCGCCACCCTACGAGCAAACGCACGCCTTGGCCTGCACTGTCAAACGCGCGCTAGCGCGCACAACCGTGCTGCGCGAGCGGGCTCGAAGTGCAAGCGATCACAAAGGTGCGGTTCTTGCCGAAACGGGCCATGAGTTTCACGCGCGCGCGGGAAGGTGCACGGTGCGCGCGGCGCAGTGCCGCGCGCCTTTCATACGGGAGTGTACGATCATGCCTACGGAACATCGTTTCGACGACCTCGACTTGCGCGAAGAGCCCTCACGGGGCCAGAGCTCGGTGTACGCACCGGCGTCCGACCGCAACACGTGCTGGACGTTGACCCAGACCCACACGAACACATGCTCGGACGCCTGTTGCCTCTAGCAGCGGGATAAATGCACGAACGGCCGGCGGTGCGGATCCCACCGCCGGCCGTTTCGTTCGGGTTCGGACGGCTCGTCGAGCGGCTCGGAACGCTCTAAGATTTCCTTTCGGCCATAACCGGTGTAGCCTCAGTAGAAGGGGTTGTTGAACGACGCCTCGCGAGGTATATTTCCTGTGGATGTAATCCGCTCCACGAAACGTGGGCCCGTGCGAAAGCGCGGGTTTTTGTATTGGACACGGCAATATGCGAATCTGCAACACACTAGTGAGTCACATTTGCGCATAAGACCGGGAGGATAAGCGTTGCATTAGCAACTCGGACACTCTAAAGTGAACGCCTACACACCTGGAGACCTCATCTCGTTCGGCATCTTCATTGCCGAGCTGGCGGTACTCTGCCTCATCGGCGGCTTGACCTTACTTGCCAGGCTTAAGCGCGTCCGTGTCGTCAATGATCCAGACAATGCCGAGAACCGCGAGAACGAAGCATGGGCTGACCGCCCAATTTTGCCGGAAGCGCTCTACGACCGTGCGTTCGAGGTGAACCGAGACATCAATTCTGAGATCCAAGGGGTAGAGAGTGGTCTTCTGGCAATATTGGCGGCCGTTGCGGCAGTGGTTGTCCTGACAATCGATAAGCTGACCGATCTAGGCGTCTTCTCGCTGAGCTGCATCGGTACTGCGTTTCTTGTCTGCGGTATCGGCTATCTCCGAGGGCGGGACGCGTGGCGCCGTAAAATTTGGGAGCCGAGCCGTTTCTTCTACGATCTCATCCTCGATCCGGACGAAACGTATCGATCAGCCGCCATCGACTTGATCAAGGCGCTCCGCGTCGCGCAAGGACTATTGAACGAAAAACGGCGATGGGCCATGATCGCCATACTCACGCTGATCATAGGAACGCTGGCAGCAGGCTGTCAGAAAGTGATACACTTTGAACGCAATGACTCATCCCGACCAGGATGCGAAACTCGAAGCTCGCCGACGTGCCGACCAAGAGGCCTACATGAAGGTGCTTCGCCGACTTGCTGCCTACCTGCGCAAGGAGTACAACTTGACTCCTCTTCCCGCGGAGGCCGATCCTGAGACCGGCCGCCGTCGGCCTCCCCTATACTATCTGTGCGACTACTGGGGCAATCATTTCGTCTAGAATTCCATTGAGAGGGACTGTGGCGGACACCGCGCAAACTCGTCGGCGTGCTTTCGGAAGCAGTGGTGTCCGGGTTGCAGGAGCGACTTGCTCGCGAGCATGAGGGCACCGGCCGCATCAACAAGCGAGAGAGCAGCATCATCGATGCCGCATTGGTCGTACTCGCCGACGGTCGTCCGCGGACGTATTCGGAGATCTTCTCCGAGGCGGTAACCCACAAGATCGTCGGCGCTTCGGCGAACGAGAAGACGTGGTACAACTCGCTGCAAGGCTATATCCAACGCCGCTTCGCCGAAGGCCGGCAGGCACTGATCGTGCAGGACGTCGACCGCCGGTTTCGGCTCAATCATCCCGCCGACGACTGGCCGGCGCCGCGGCCTCCTTTGCCGGCGGCGCGGAAGATCGCGAACGCTGAGAAGCTTTCAGCTGCGCTGCACGCAACGGCTCGCGGCGTCGATCCGGCGGCTTTCGAGGTCGCGGTGTGCGACGCGTTCACGGGTCTTGGCTATGCGGCGAAGCACCTCGGCGGTCATGCGGCGCCGGACGGGTACATCGACGCCCCGCTCGGACAGTTGGGCTATCGTGCGATGCTCGAGTGCAAGACCTCGCACGATAGTGACATTCGGGGGCCGTACGCGGCGGAGGCGGCGAAGTACGTCGACGACTATGGGGCTCAGTTTTCCGCGCTGGTCGTCCCGTCGTTCGGCGGCGACGTGCTTCTCGCGCGCGAGCTGCAAACGCATCACGTCAGCGCTTGGGAGGTCCGGGACCTTACCGCGCTGCTGGAAGCGGGAAGCAACCCGCTGGAGATGCGCCCGCTGTTCGAGGCAGGCTATGTAGAAGGCCGCATTCGGGATCTGCTTTGGGAGCGCGAGCACGGCAGGCCGAAGCGCGTCGCGGTGATCTGCGACATCCTGCTCGCAACCGCGTCCGCCGCGCAGTCCACCGCGCTCGGATCACCCAAGGACGCGCCGCTCCTCGACGAGGATGCGGCGATGCTGACCGTGGATTCGGCCCTGGTCGCGCAAGGCGCCCACATCCCTTGCACGCGAGACGACGTGCGCGCAGCATTCGCACACCTCTGCGATCCGCTCGTCGGGCTCGCAGTGCCGATCGAGAGCGGTCGCGGGATCGTCGTCTGTGCACCCCAGAGCATTACGTCTTGAGATAGAACCAGCGCCCGAACGGCTCGCGGATCGTCTTGGTGGTTAGCGCGGTCACCTCGCGATCGAAGATGACCAGCTCTTCGCCTCGGGTTGAGGTTGCGGAGAGCACGGCTATCCCGCGCTCACCATCGGCATAGGCCTGCTCGGCAATGGCCTGGCACGGCGGGTGCGGGATGCCTGTCGGATACGACGGCGTGAGACCGAGCGCACTTATGGCTGCCGGTGTCACCGCATCGACCACCTCGCATTCCGCGACATCGTAATGCTGGAGATCGGGAAGTGCTTCTTCGCGTAGATCTTCGAGCTCGAGCCCAAACGCATCGTAAGCGTAGCGCCGGGCATTTCCGCGCGCGACATCCATTGAAGCATTGAGGTACAGTGCGCCGAAACCAGGCCGACCCGGTCGGTCGGGCGGATTCCAGCGGCCGCCACGCTGCCGCGAGAACGAGGTGTCGGACGGATCGGCCCAATGCCGACCGCACACGCGGTAATATCGCCCGCCGCGACGGACGTGCTGGAGTTTCAAGCTCGGCGAACGCTATGCTACGTCCGGCTCTACGCCGCCGGGCACCCACGATTCTAGACGATCGAGAGCCCTCATTACGTCGCCGGGGCGACCGGCGCGAAGAACGTCTAGAACGCTTTCCCCACCCAGGCCGGGATTTGGCCGGCTGATAATCGCCGGAATCCGCTCCGGCTTGATCGTCGCGCGCAGCCGGCGCGCCACGTCCGCGATGCGGGCAACGTCAGGTACGCGTTCGGTCGGCACCCCAGCGATCATCCATTGGTTGACCGCCTGCCGGCTTACCCCGCCGAGCAACTCACCCACGGCACGCGGAGACAGCCGGAACGTGGTGATTATCGTGATCAAGTCGCGCAGGCCGACTCGTTTGAACACGCGTTCGTGGGCGCCACGGATCCCTTGAGCTGAAAAGGTGATCGTGCGCGGCGCGACGTGCGAGCGGACCTTAACGATCGCCATAGGTGCAAGTATACCGCAAGTGCAAGTAAACTGCAAGAGACTTGGCTCAGCGCCAGTGGTCGCCTTTTTGACTGGCTTAAGTGAGATCGCCCGGCAGAGGTTCGATCGTTCCGGTACGCTGCGATCCCCTTATCCGAGCGAGCAACCGGGCGAGCTGTTCGTCGCCGCCCTGGACAGGATAGCATAGAGCCGTAAGGACGTTTGCGATCCAAGACCTGTTGGAGAGTTGCACCTCAAACGGTTTGCGTCAACGCATTGACGTGAGAACGGTGTCGCGGATCGTCCCTGCGCCGAACACTTCAATCCCGTCGATGTCGAGCAACGCGACCAACTGGGCCGGAGTCACGGCGCGATGCGGTTCGTCGAAATTCAACCACAGTGTTCCGTCGGAAATCAGCTTCGCGTCGCGGGAACGAGCTTCGCGCGATACCGCGTCATCGCGAGCACGCGCGCGCTTCCGCGAGCGAACCGCTCGGGCCGGATCAGATTTACTTCGTCAGCGATTAGCGCGTCGACACCGAGCTCGTCTTCGCTGCCGATCACGATCCTGTTCGTTGCCGCGTCGATTCGCGTCACGTAGCGCGGCCCGTCAGCCGCCGGCAACGCGCGCCGCTGGCCCACGCTGTTTCCGCCGATTCCCACGTGCTCGCCGGCGCGTTCGCGCGTGGTCGTCAGGACCGCGCCGGCCGCGCCGTTTCCGGCGCCAGGCGGGCAAGAATCTCGCGGTAATCGCCGCCCTTCCGCGAAGCAGATGTCCTCTCGCTCGCGTGCGGACCAACGCTTTGAAGCGGTGGAGCGCGCCTACCTCGGTGCGCAGCCGCTGTGCATTACGACTTGGGCGGCGGGCGGTGTCCTAGATGCCACCATCTCACCGCTGGAATCGCGCTGCGATCCGCGCGCATCTCGTCGACGAGTCGCTGCAGCTCGTCTACATGCAAGCCGTCAATCGAGGAGGCGACTGCCTGAACCACCGTTGCGATGGCTGAGGTTTCGTCGGGATCATTCTGCGTTCCATCGGTTTTCCTGGAGCAACCCGCCAAGCCGAACAACTCCCGCGAATGAACATCGGTACGGCAATGGATCCCGGTACCTCGCTGAACCCGTCCTCGAGCCGCACGGCGCTTCGGGCATCTCGTAAGGCAATGACCGCCGCATCGTTCTGGTCGATGATTTCCGGCGCTCGTTCGAAGCTGGAGCAGCGCAGTTCGTACCGGCCGTCGGCGGCGCACAGGTACAGCGCGGTCGCTGCCACGCGCGCATCGCGCGCAAGCACTTCGATCGTGCGTTTTTCGAGCACGCGGACATCGGAAAAGAGCAGGGACTGTCGAGCAAAGGCATCGAGTGCCGCAAGCCGTTTCTTACGGTCGTGGAAGAACACGTCGTTCACGACGTTCTCGATGCGGCTGTGGATGTGTCGCAATGAAGTTCCGATGATCAACACCATGACGGCGCTCACGGCCACGCTGGCTGGCCAGCCGTTCGGGTCGACGTACTGGTCCGCGACCCATTCCACGAGCACGAAAAAGCCAAGAACGATAGCGGATACGATACTGAACACGAGCGCGCGATTTACGACGAACCAGATATCGAGGATATGGTGTTTCAGAACGGCGTACGCGAAACCGAGCGGAACCAGGATTTGCGTCGCAGCCGACACCGTGAGCCAGACACTCTGCGTCGCGATGCCGCCGCCGACGTGCGTGACGTCCCGGAACGGAACCAGCGTGAAATCCACAAACGTGGGGCCCAATCCGAAAATAATCGCGCCGGCTACCCACGCCAGACGCTGGCGGTCGACCCCCTCACTAGATTTATACGAAGAATAAACCGCGATGATGATCGCGACAGCGAAGAAGATGTTGGTGAGCGCGGAAAAACGCCACCAGAGCGCAAAGTAGCTTCCCAAGACCAACTGATTCAGGCTTACGAACAAGAACAGCGCGGCGATCGTCAAGCCGTACAGTGGTGCGATGCGGTAGAGCCACGCGCGTACGCCACGTGTATCCGGCTTCGGGAACAAACTCGTGAACCGCACCGCATTGACATAGGCCCACGTTTGAGCCGACCAAAAGATCGGAATGCGTGCCCAAGAGATCCGGCCTAACCAGTGGCCACCATTGGTGGAATCGCCAAGCGCAAAGAACACGAGAAACCCGCCTAGAGCTCGCCCCGCGGGTGAGTTCCAGCGCCTGATGAGAAAGAGAAGTCCGAAGAGGACGAAGAGCAGGCGCTCGACCATGGCGAGTACGCGCGCCGGACTTCGGACATCGGCGAGTGGCGCCGCTGTCAGCGTCACCACGCGGGCCGTCTCGCGAGGACGTGACACGATAAACCGCAGCTGGTCGCCGGGCCACGGAGCTTGCGCTTCAAGGCGAGTCATCACATCGGCCGATTCGATCGAAACGACGTCACCGGGTTTTATATCGTGAGTGTCGGCGGACGATTGCGGTACCACGGTGTTGACGCGTGTTTTATCGCCGTCGGCGGGGGCACCGTTGAACCCCCAGACACTTATGCGGTTGGGGTCGAAAACGTCGCCGAGGATGCTAACGCCGAGGAGTCCCGTCAGCACGAGAGCTGCTATGCGAAAACCGCTTCCCGCCATAAGGTCAGGGCGACATGAGCGTTGCGCGGATCGTTGCTGCACCGATTACTTCGAGGCCGTCGCTGTCGAACAAGGCGACCAGCTGGCCGGGCGTTACCGCACGATGGGGTTCGTCGAACGTCAGTCGCAGCGTCCCGTCGTTCGCAAGCGCCGCGCCCGCCGGCGCGAGCTTGGCGCGATACCGCGTCATCGCGAGCACCCGCGCGCGCCCGCCGGCGAAGCGTTCCGGCCGGATGAGGTTAACTTCGTCGGCGACCAGGGCGGTGACGCCCAGCTCGTCTTCGTGACCGATCACGATCGTATTCGATGCCGCGTCGATGCGCGTCACGTAGCGCGGGCTGCCGGCGGACGGCAGGCCGCGGCGCTGTCCCACCGTGTAGCCGCCGATGCCTGCGTGCGTCCCGACGAGTTCGCCGGACGTCGTCATCATGTCGCCGGGGCGCATCGTTTCCGGCGCCAAGCGGGCCAGCACCTCGCGGTAGTCGCCGCCTTCGACGAAGCAGATGTCCTGGGATTCGGTCTTCTCGGCCACGGGAATCCCGAGGCGTGCCGCGTGAGCGCGCGTCTCGGCTTTCGACAGCTGGCCGACGGGCAGCAACAGGCGGCCGAGTTGGGCCGGCGTGAGCTGAGCCAGCGCGTAGGACTGGTCTTTCGGGGAATCGCTGCGATACAGGTGCGGGCCGTCCGGGGCGTGCTCGAGGCGGGCGTAGTGGCCCGTTGCGACGTAGCGGGCGCCGAGGCGGTCGGCGTACGCGCGCAGCGTTCCGAGCTTCACGTGGTTGTTGCACGAGACGCACGGGTTCGGCGTGCGGCCTTGCGCGTAGTCGCTTGCGAAGCGCTCGATGACGCTGCGGCGGAACGTCTCCTCGAAGTCGAGCACGTAGTGAGGAATGCCCAGCACCGCCGCGCTGCGGCGCGCGTCGTCGAAGTCGTCCGCGCCGCAGCAGGACTTGGCGTGCGCCGGCTTCGTCGGCGCGTACATCTTCATCGTCACGCCGACCACGTCGTAGCCGGCTTCCGCCAGCAGCCCTGCTGCTACCGCCGAATCGACGCCGCCGCTCATCGCGGCGACGACGCGCGTCCGCTTCACCGGCGCGCCGTCCCGGACTCGAGATTCGCTCGCTCCATCACCACTACCACTCTGCTCGTACAGACCGCGCACCAGGAGAACCAGGTGCACCCGCTAAGGTTCGACCACATGCCTGCGCTCGGAGAGGAGTTCCGAAGCGCGCGGGAAGCGCGCGGCCTCACGCTTTCGGACGTTGCCGAGCAGATCCACATCCGGTCGGTCTACCTCAACGCGATCGAGAACGAAGACTGGAAGTCGATCGGCGCGCCGGTCTACGTACGGGGATTCATCCGCACCTATGCGCGTTTCCTCGGCCTGGACGCAGAGGACGCGGTGGCGAGCTTCAACCGCCTGGCGCCGCCCGAGCGGGCGCCCGCTTCGCTCGCCACGACGACGATCGTCGACGAGCGCGAGCGCGCCCCGGTCTCGGTGTGGGCGCTCCTCGGCGGGCTGGTCGCGGTCGTCGTGGTCGGCTTCGTCGTCTACGAGGCGTGGCTGCTGTACGGCCACGGCGGCGGAAACAACGCGCCGGTCGCGGTAGCGAGCGCGCAACCGGCGGGGCCGGCCGGCGGGTCCCAGTCTCCGGCGCCGGGGTCCTCCGCTGCTCCGACGCCGGCCGCCTCGCCGACCCCCGCCGCGCACCACCAACTGGCGATCCGGCTCACCGAGCGCTCGTGGCTGCGCGTCACCATCGACGGGAAAACGATGCTCGAAGGGATCCTGCCGGCGGGTACGGCCCGTACCTTCACCGGGAGCGTGGCCGACCTGCGGGTCGGCAACGCCGGCGGCGTTCTGGTCTCGGTGAACGGCAAACCGCCGGCACCGCTCGGCAAGGCCGGTGACGTGGTCGAGCAGCGCTACACTCTCTAAGTTTCTTCAGGACACACGCATGGCTTCGGAATCCTCCTTCGACGTGGTCTCGCGCGTCGACCAGCAAGAGCTCGACAACGCGCTGAACCAAGCCCGCAAGGAGATCACCGGGCGGTTCGACTTCAAGCACTCGATCGCGTCGATCGAGTCCGACGGGAAGACGATCACCGTGCTGGCCGACGACGAGCTGAAGCTGCGCAACGTGATCGACGTCATTCAGTCCAAAGCCGTCAAGCGCGGCATCGACCTCAAGTCGTTCGACCTTTCGAAGGAGCCCGAGGCGGCGTCGGGCTCGGCGCTGCGCAAGAAGATCGCGGTCCGCGCCGGCATCCCGAAGGACAAATCGAAGCCGCTGATCGAGGCGATCAAGGCCGCGAAGCTGAAGGTGCAGGCACAGTACCAGGACGAGCAGATTCGCGTCTCAGGCAAGTCCAAGGACGATCTGCAAAAGGTACAGCAGGTGCTCAAAGGGCTCGACTTCGAGCTGCCGCTGCAGTTCACGAACTACCGCTAATCCCGCTTTGATGTCAGCACTCGCCACCCGGCCCCACACCGTCTCGTTCGTCTCCCTCGGATGCGCCAAGAACCTCGTCGACAGCGAGGTCATGATCGCGAAGCTGGGGGCGGCCGGGTGGGCGCTCGTCCCGGAGGCGGACGGCGCGGACGCGGTGGTGATCAACACCTGCGCGTTCATCGATCCGGCGAAGGCGGAGTCGACCGAGACGATCTTGGAGCACGCCGAGCGCAAGCGCGAGGGGCAGCAGCTCATCGTCGCGGGCTGTCTTTCGCAGCGGTTCGGCGACGAGTTGCAGGCGCTGATCCCGGAGATCGACGGCGTGATCGGCACCGGGGCGTACGCCTCGATCGCCGAGCTGCTCGACGACGCGCGGGCCGGGAAGAAACCGGTGCGGCTGGGGTTCGAAGCGGAGCCCGAGCACGACTTTCTGCCGCGGCTGATCACCACGCCGCGCGCGACCGCGTACCTGAAGATCGCCGAAGGGTGCGATCACCCGTGCACGTTCTGCATCATCCCGCAGCTGCGCGGGACGTTTCGCTCGCGGAGCGCGGAGTCGATCCTCGCCGAAGCGCGCGCGCTCGCCGCGGGCGGCACGAAAGAGCTGATCCTGGTCGCGCAGGACACCTCGATGTGGGGCCGCGACCGCGGCTTGAGGCGCGGCGGGCTGGCGCAGCTGCTCGCGCAGTTGAACGAGGTCGCGGGGATCGAGTGGATCCGGCTGCTCTACTTGTATCCGGCGACCGTCGACTCCGAATTGATCGAGGCGATCGCGACGCTGCCGAAGGTCTGCGCGTACATGGACATGCCGCTGCAGCACGTCAGCGCGCCCGTGCTGCGCCGAATGCTGCGGCCCGCGAACGGCGAGCGGTACTTGGAGATCGTCGAAGCGTTCCGCCGCCGCGTCCCGGGGATCACGCTGCGCTCTACGTTCATCGTCGGCTTCCCCGGCGAAACGGAAGACGACGTCGCGGAGCTGGAGCGCTGGATCGAGCGCGCGGAGCTCGACCGCGTCGGTTTCTTCACCTACTCGCGCGAAGAGGGCACGCCGGCCGCGGAGCTGCCGCACCAAATCTCCGCGCGCGAGAAGCGGCGGCGCTTGCTGCGGTTGCGCGAGGCGCAGCGGCGCGCTTCGGAGGGGGCGCGCGCGCAGCGCGTCGGCGAAACGGTGCGCGTGCTGGTCGAGGAGCGGCGCGCGCTGCGCAAGACCGATCCGCTCGCGCTCGCGCTGCGCACCACCGACGTGCTCGCCGGCCGTTCGCCGGGCGAAGCGCCCGGCGTCGACGGCGCGATCGTCTTCCCCGGTGAGGCCGAGCCGGGAACGTTCGTAGGCGTGCGGCTCCACGGCCACACCGCGTTCGATTTCTACGGCACGCTCGAGCGCACGGAGGTTTCGGCGTGAGCAAGTCGATGGTCACCGATCCGCCCCCGCCGATGCCGCCGAACGGCGAGCCGCCGCGCCGGCGCCGCTCGGAACCGCCCCAGCCGGGCGGCGGGCGCTCCTCGCGCTGGCGCGCGATCCTTTCGTACACGGGCGGGATCATTCTCATTCTGGTCGGGGTGGTCTTCGGGCTGATCGCCTACCGCATGATCACCACGGGTGACAGCTTCGCCAAGAGCGCGAGCCACTACGTCCCGGTGTACGTGCCGCCGCCGGCGACGGTGTTCGGGAAAGACCGCATCTACATCGTCTTGCTCGGGATCGACTTCAACTACGACGACAAGGGGATGCCGTACTCGAAGGGCGCGCGCAGCGACACGATCATGGTCGCCGGGCTCGACTTCCCGACCCGCTCCTTGAAGCTGATCTCCGTCCTGCGCGACAGCGAGGCGATCGTCAACGGCCACGACACGAAGATCAACGAAGCGTACTCCGACGGCGGGGTCAAGCTCGCCGACTCGGTGATCGGCGAGTTTCTGGGCATGCCGAAGAACCCGGCCGGCGGCCCGTACTTCGACCGCTACGTCGTCGTGAACTCCAACGGTTTGAAAGACTTCGTCAACGCGATCGGCGGGATCGACGTCCCCGTCGCGCAGCAGATGGACTACGACGACAACTGGGGCAACCTGCACATCCACTTCAAGCCGGGGATGCACCACATGAACGGGTACGACGCGATGGCGTACACGCGCTTCCGCCACGACGCGTGCAGCGATCCCTGCCGCACCAAGCGCCAGCAGCAAGTCATCCACATCACGATGGCCAAGCTGAAGGCGAACAAGTTCAACGACCTGCTGCACATCGGGCAGCTCATCGGCGCGCTCAACAAGAACGTGATGACGAACCTGACCTTCGACGAAGAGAAGTCGCTGGCGTGGGCGTTCAAGGACGCGAACACCGCCGACCTGAGCAAAGCCGAGACGATCGGCTACGTCGACACCAAGGACACGCGGTACGGCGGCGAGGTGCTGATCCCGGACGAAGCGCAGAAGGCGAAGCTCGTCGCCGACCTGCTCGGCCCGTACGGCAACGTCACGCCGCCGCCGCAGACCGCGCTGCAGTCCGTGCGGCCGTCGGCGGTGCACGTGATCGTGCAGAACGGAAGCGGCATCTCCGGCCTTGCCGGGACGGTCTCGGCGAAGCTGGAGAAGCTCGGCTACGTCGTCGACTCGGTCGGGAACGCCGACACGTTCGGCTACGACACCACGCAGATCCGGCCGGCTTCGAAGGTGCCGTACGTGGGCGAGCGGGTGCGCGCCGACCTGGGCGTCCCGACCGCCGCGGTCGCGCCGGCGACCGACGCCACGCCGGGGCCGCGCACCCTCGTCACCGTCATCGTCGGCCGTGACTACGCGACCGCCGCGGGGTCGGCGCTCCCGACCGCCTCCGCCGCGCCGCTTCGCTGAGCCGCTGCGTGCGCGCCCGCTGAGCCCGTGAGCCAGAGCCCGTCCTGAGCTTGTCGAAGGGTGCGCTGATCGGCGCGGCGGTCGCGCTGGTCGTGCTCGCCGGGCTCGGCTACGGCGCGCGGCGGCTGTGGCTCAAGTCCGACGATCTGCTGCGGCCGGTCGTCGTGCTGCGCGGGGCGGACGCGGCGGCGCTGGCGCAGCCCTCGCTCGGCGCACGGGTCGGCGCGCTGTTCGGCAAGGCGCGCGCGCCGGCGGCCGAGCGGCCGCGGCTGATCGCGCTGACCTTCGACGACGGGCCGTACCCGGTGACCACGCCGCTGCTGCTGCAGACGCTGCGCGACCTGCACGTCCCGGCGACGTTCTTCCTGATCGGGCGCGATGCCGAGCAGTTCCCCGACCTGGCGCGGGCGATCCGCGCCGGCGGCCACGAGATCGCCGACCACACCCTGACCCACCCCGACCTCGACCGCCTTTCGAACACCGCGGTCGCCGACGAGCTGCGCGAGGGGGCGGCGGCGCTGGGCCGGATCGCGCCGGACCCGGCCGAGCGGCGGCTCTTCCGGCCGCCGCACGGCCGCTACACCGTCGCGACGTTGCGGACGGCGCAGGCCCAGGGCTACGACACGATCCTGTGGAGCGACGATCCCGGCGACTGGCGCTCGGTCGGCGCCGACGCGCTGCGCGCGCACGTCTTGCAGAAGGCGACCGCGCCGGAGATCGTCCTGCTGCACAGCGGCCGCCCGGCGACGGTCGCCGCCCTCCCCGCGCTGGTGGCGGCGTTCCGCAAGGCGGGCTACACCTTCGTCACCGTGGGGACGCTGCTGCGCGAGACGTCGGCCGAGCAGCTCAACCGGCCGGCGAAGTTTCCGCTGGCGGGGTAACTTCGCGGGCACGAGACGATACGAGGGCGTCGGGAGGAACCGTCCCTCGCGACGAACGGTTGTAGACCTGTATGGCCTTTCTGAAGACCCTGTTCGACGGCAACGAGCGTGAGCTCGTCAAGCTGCGGCGCACCGTCGACCGAGTCAACGCGCTGGAACCTTCGATCTCCGCCCTCTCCGACGAGGAGCTGCGCGCGAAGACCGACGAGTTCAAGGCGCGCCTGCAGGCCGGGCTCGCCCAAGACCGGAGCGAGAAAGAGATGCTCGACGCGCTGCTGCCGGAAGCGTTCGCGGTCGTCCGCGAGACCGGAAAGCGCGCGCTCGGAATGCGCCACTTCGACGTGCAGATCATGGGCGGCCAGGCGCTGCACGAAGGGAACGTCGCCGAGATGCGGACCGGCGAGGGGAAGACGCTCGTCGCGACGCTGCCCGTCTACCTGAACGCGCTGACCGGCAAAGGCGTCCACGTCGTCACCGTCAACGACTACCTCGCCAAGCGCGACGCCGAGTGGATGGGGCCGATCTACACCGCGCTCGGCCTGACCGTCGGCGTGATCCAGCACGACCTCGACCACGCCGCGCGCAAAGAAGCGTACAACTCGGACATCACGTACGTCACCAACAACGAGGTCGGGTTCGACTACCTGCGCGACAACATGGCCTGGGCGCTCGACCAGATGGTGCAGCGCCACCTCAACTACGCGATCGTCGACGAGGTCGACTCGATCCTGATCGACGAGGCGCGCACCCCGCTCATCATCAGCGGCCAGGGCCACGACGCGACCGAGCTGTACGCGCAGTTCGCGAAGATCATCCCGCGCCTGGTGAAGGACGAAGACTTCACCGTCGACCAGAAATCGCACGCGGTTCCGATCACCGAAGCCGGCGTCGCGAAGGTTGAGAAGATGCTGGGCGTCAGCAACCTGTACGATCAGCGCAACCTCGAGCTGACGCACCAGCTCAACGCGGCGCTCAAGGCCTGGCACCTGTTCCACAAGGACCAGCAGTACATCGTCAAGGACGGCGAGGTGGTCATCGTCGACGAGTTCACCGGCCGCCTCATGTACGGCCGGCGCTACTCCGACGGCATCCACCAGGCGATCGAGGCGAAGGAAGGCCTGAACGTCCGCAGCGAGGACCAGACGCTCGCGACGATCACCTTCCAGAACTACTTCCGCCTCTACGACAAGCTTGCCGGGATGACGGGCACCGCGAAGACCGAAGAGCGCGAGTTCCGCGAGATCTACGGGCTCGCCGTGGTGGTGCTGCCGACGAACATGCCGGTCCGCCGTAAGGACATGGCCGACATCGTCTACCGCAGCGAGAACGCGAAGTTCAACGCGGTGATCGACGACATCATCGCCGAGCACCAAAGGGGCCGGCCGGTGCTGGTCGGGACGCGCTCGATCGAGAAGTCCGAGCGGCTCGCGATGATGCTGCGCCGGCGCGGGATCGAATGCCAAGTGCACAACGCGAAATACCACGAGCAGGAAGCGCAGATCATCAAGGACGCCGGCATCCCCGGCACGGTGACAATTGCGACGAACATGGCCGGCCGCGGTGTCGACATCAAGCTCGGCGAGGGCGTCCCGCAAGCCGGCGGCTTGCACATCATCGGCACCGAGCGGCACGAGTCGCGCCGGATCGACAACCAGCTGCGCGGCCGTTCCGGCCGCCAGGGCGATCCGGGGACGACGCGGTTCTACATCGCGCTCGAGGACGAGCTGATGCGGCTGTTCGGCCAAGAACGGCTGCAGAAGATGATGGACTTCGTCAAGTTCACCGACGAGACGCCGATCGAGGCCGGGATCCTCTCGCGCTCGATCGAGAACGCGCAGTCCAAGGTCGAGAACCACAACTACGAGATCCGCAAGTCGGTTCTCGAGTACGACGACGTCATGAACAAGCAGCGTGAGATCATCTACGGCGAACGCCGGAAGGTGCTCGAAGGCCAGTCGCTGCGCGACTTCTTCGTCGAGACGCTGCGCCGCAAGACGAGCTACGCCGTCGACGCCGGCGCGCCGGAAGAAGAGCCGCCCTCGGAGTGGAATCTGCAGACGATCCTCGACGAGGTCGAGCTGATGTTCCCGATCAAGGAGCACGTCAGCGTCGCGGATCTCGAGAAGCTCGACCGCGACGGGATGAAGGAGCTGCTCTTCAACCACGGGCTCGCGGCCTACGAGGAGAAAGAGGCCGAGGTCACCCCGGAGATCATGCGCATGGTCGAGTCGCAGTACATCATGCTGCCGATCATCGACCGGCTCTGGGTGGATCACTTGTATATTATGGATGCGCTGAAGAGCGGGATCGGGTTGCGCGGGTACGGGCAGAAAGACCCGCGCGTCGAGTACGAAAAAGAAGCGTACGAGATATTCGAGGACCTCAAGAACAACATCGCCGACGAAGCGATCAAAGCGGTCTTCACCGTGCGCGTCGAGGCCGCACCGCCGGAAGGCTTCGGCCCCGACGGCGAGCCGCTTCCCGTGGCGCCGAACGGCATCCCCGGCCCGCAGTTCGAGTCGCTTCCGAGCGGTGCGCTCACGCCGCAGCCCGCCGAGCCGGTCGCCTCACGGCTCGACGTCGCGACGGCGGAGAAGCTGCTCGGTCCCGCGCCGAAGTACGAGCCGACGCAGCTGCACACTAACCGCGGCGACGGCGAGCCGGCGAAGCCGAAACAGGCCGCGAGCGACAAGGTCGGCCGCAACGAGCTGTGCCCGTGCGGCAGCGGCAAGAAATACAAGAAGTGTCACGGCGCCGCCGCGTAGGCCGCGGCACATAGACACCGGATCGCGCTAAAGCGTCTGCTCGACGCCGCGCACGAGCGAGACCGGGATCTGAATGCTCGCGCTTTGGCCGTCGTTGCGCGCGGCGGTAAGCGTCAGCTGCACCGTCGTCGCGGTCGGCGGAAGCGCGAGCGAGTTCGCCGGGAAGACGCCTTGCCAGGCGCCGGGGCTCACCGGCGCGAGCGTGATCTTGGTCGACGACGTTCCGATCGAGACTTTCTGAACGTTCGTCGTCGTGATCGCGGAGACGCGCACCGTCGCGTTCGCCGTCAGCACCGTCGGCTGCAGCGTCGCGTAGAAGATCTGCGGCGCCTCGCTGGGACCGGCATAGTTGCTCGGCGGCGGCGAGCCGAACGTGAACACGTTCGTCTGCGCGAACGCGCTCGGCGTGCCGACCGGCGTCGTGCCGGGCGAGGGCGAGCTCGTCGCGGTCAGCTCGCCTTTCGAAGCGCCGAGCGCCGGTGAGGCGCCGGGCGAGGGCACCGGCGTGCGCGCCGCGGCCGGCGCCTTCGGCGGCGGGGTCGGGAACTGCGCGTTCGGCGGAAGCGTCGGCAGCGGCTGCGGCGTCGGGATCGCCATCCCCGGCGGGCCGGCGGCGCTCGGCACGGTCGAGGTTTGATTCGGCAGCAGCAAGTGCGGCGTAACGACGATGATCAGCTCGTTGCGCGACGTGGTCCGGTTCTGGTTGCGGAACGCGCGGCCGACGAGCGGGAGATCGCCGAGGATCGGGATCTTCGTCTCGTTCGACTGCAGGCTCTCTTGGATCAGCCCGCCGATGACGAGCGTCTCGTTGTCGCGCAGGTGCACCGAGGTCTGCGTGTCGCGCGTGGAGATCTGCGGGATTCCGTTCACGAGCCCGCTCAGCGAGTTCACCACCGGGTGCAGCGCGACGCTGAGCTCCCCGTTGTTGGTGACGATCGGCGTGATGTCGAGCTGAACGCCGGTCTGAAACGTCTGCAGCTGCGTTGTCGCGACAGTTCCGGTTCCGCCGCCGACCGTGGTCAGAATGCTGATCGAGTCGCCGGCGCGGATCGTCGCGGTGCGCCCGGAGATCGTCGTGATACGCGGGTCGGCGAGCACGCGCGCCTTTCCGTTCGAGATCGCGAGGTTCAGCACGGCTTGGAACGAGATTCCGGTGCGCGTGAGCGGCTGGAAGGAGATCAGCTTGCCGGGCTGGCCGCTGATCGGGTTCGGCGTCGGCTGAATCTCGCTGAACGTCGTTCCGATCGACGTCGTGCCGAGCTGCAGCCCGAGGTTCCGAACGCTGCTCTCGTCGAGCTCCAGGATCTCGGTGTCGAGCACGACCGACTGCGGGACGACGTCGAGCTCCGCGATCAGCTCTTTCGCCGCGCGCACCGCCTGCGCGCTGCCCGTCACGATGACTTGCGTCGTGCCGTTCGGGACGACCATCCGCAGGTCGGGATACGACGCGCTCAGCGCCTGCTGCACCGAGGAGGCGATGTCTTGCGGCGTGGTCGCCGTCCCGTAGCCTTGGCTCGGGACGATCGACTGCAGCTGGATGACCTCGTGCGTCGTCGGCACGCCGCTCGCGCCGCCGCTTGCCGCAGTGAGCGGGTCGCCGCTGCCGGAACCGGTTCCGCCGGTGCCGTCGATGCGCGCGATCCCATCGGCGATGCGCTGCTGGTCGGCGGCGGTCGCAACGACCGAGATCGCGTTGAGGCTCGCGTCGACCGTGACTTGCGCGTCGGGGAACGAGCGCTGGATGAGCTGCGCGACCGACTTCGCGTCGACGTTCTTGAGCCGGTAGATCTGCACGTACTTCACGCCGTACGCGGGGACGTCGAGCTGCGCGATCAGTGCCTTCGCCCGCGCGACGTCCTCCGGCGAGCCGCTCAGCGCAACGGCGGAGCCCGAGACGGCAGCATGAACGTGCGGAATCTCCGCGCTGACCGCGCGCGCGACGTCGGACGGGCGCCGCTGCGTCACCTTCACCGCGTCGCTCGAGACCGGGATCGACGAGGGCTGCGGGGTCGGCGCGTCGATCCCCGCGATGACGCCTTTGATCTGCGTGAGGTCGGGCGGGGTCGCGCTGACCAGCAGCGTCGTCTTCGAGACGACCGTGATCTTCGCCGCCGGGTAGAGCGAACGCAGCCGCTCGGCGACCGTCGCCGCGGTCGGCGTGCGCAGGGTGAGCGCTTCGCTGGTCGGCTTCGTCGCGTCGCGCACGTCGAGGCTCGTCAGCATCGTGCGCGCCGCGACGACGTCGGCGCCCGAACCGGAGAGGACGAGCGCGTTCGCGGCCGCGTCGACGCGCACGCCGACGCGCGGGTAGGTCGCGCGCAGCACCTGGGCGGCGCGCGCCGCCGGGACGATCGCCAGCGGGACGACCTGGGTCGCCTCGGTGGAAACTTCGACGGTCCGGCCGTCGCGCACGCAGCGCAGCCGCAGCTGCAGGCAGACCGCGCGGACCGCTTCGTCCGGCGTGACGTCGTGGAGCGAGAGGCTGACGTTGCCGGTCACCTCGGGGGCGACCGAGACGTTCAGGTGAGCCTGTTCGCCGAGCCGCAGCAGCACGTCGCGGACCGGCTCGTCCTTGGCGACGAGCTGGACGCGCTTCGCCGCCGGCGCCGGCGCGGGGACCGCCACGACGCCGGACGCAGCGAAGCTCGCCGCGAGCGCGAGCGCCGCGACGGCCGCGCGGGCGCGCTTCGAAGCGGGCTTCGTCTCACGACGTTCCGCCTTAGGTACCACGACGCTCTCTTTCGTCAGCGCCGGTTTTTTCCGGCTGCCTACCGTAAGGTTGTCGTATGAAAGTGAGCGGGACCGGGTGCGCGCTCGACGATTCCGTCCTTCACGACCAGCCGAACCGACCGCAGCGCGCCGATCGACTCGGTCGGATCGCCGTCGACCGCGATCAGGTCGGCCCGGCAGCCGGCGCGGACCGCGCCCAGGTCGTCGCGGCCGAGGACGCACGCCGCCGTCGCGGTCGCTGCGCGCAGCGCCTCGGCCGGCGTGAGGCCGTGCGCGACCAGCAGCTCCAGCTCGCGCGCGTTCGTGCCGTGCGGAAAGACGCCGACGTCGCTCCCGTTCGCGATCGTCACCCCGCTCGCGCGCGCCGCCGCGAAGGCGTGCCGTTTCCCCACCACCGCGGGGTGCTCGGAATCGAGCCCGCGCAGCCGCTCGAGCGCCTCGTACGCGGCGAGCGTCGGGACGTAGAAGACGCCGCGCTCGGCCAGCAGCGCGAAGACCTCGGGCGTCCCCTCGTTGCCGTGCTCGATCGTCCGCACCCCCGCGCGCGCGGCGCGGCGCATCCCCTCGGCGGTCGTCGCGTGCGCGGCGACCGGGACGCCGGCGTCGCTCGCGACCCGCACGATCAGCGCCAGCTCCTCCTCGGAAAAGGTCGGGCGCGCGTCGCCGGCCGGGCCGAAGCGGTAGTCGGCGTAGACCTTCACCCAGTCGGCCCCGCGCGCGATCTGCAGGCGGGTCGTGCGCAGGATCGACTCCGCCCCGTCGACCTCCTCGGCGCCCTGCGGGACGCAGCAGCCGGAGTGAAAGCCGGTCGGGCCGTAGGTTCCGCGGGCGACTATCGCCCGGGTCACCGCGAAGACGCGCGGCCCGGCGACGACGCGCTCGTCGATCGCGCGGCGCAGCCCGACGTCGGCTTCGCCGGCGCCTTCGGTCCCGAGGTCGCGCACGGTGGTGAACCCGGCCTGCAGCGTCGCGCGCGCCGCGACGACGGCGCGGGCGACGCGCAGCGAGTCGGGATCGCGCAGCACCTGATCGGCCCACGGGCGCTCGTCGTACGGGTGGAGCAGCAGGTGGGTGTGCAGGTCGATCAGCCCCGGCAGCAGCGTCGCGCCGGCGAGCTCGAGCGTGTCCGCGCCGTCGGGAGCCGCGAGGTTCGCGCCGGCAGCGACGATGCGCTCGCCGTCGATCAGGACGCTCCAACGGTGGCGCCGCTCGCCGTCGAAGACGGCATCCGGCCGCAGCAAGATCGGCACGCCGCGCTCTTCCCCGCCGCTGCGCCGCGGGGCCTTGCGAAGTGACGGCTCGCGCAGCGACGTCAGTAGGGCGAACGGCGTCCCCGGAGAAGCGCAAGCCCGTGTCCGACGCGCAGATCGCCGCCATCGACCGGGCCCGCGAGCGCCTGAGCGCGCTCAAGGTGCGTCTTTGACGACGCCTCGAAACGGCGCAGCGTAGCCGAGCTCGAGGCGCGCTCGCGCGCCGACGACTTCTGGAGCGATCCCGAGAACGCGCGCGGCGTGATGAAGCGGATCGCCGACCTGCGCGCCGACCTGGACGCGGTCGACGCGGTGCAAGCCGCGCTCGACGACGCGGCCGAGATCCTCGAGGTGCTCGGCGACGAAGAAGGCGCGGAAGCCGAAGCCGACGCCGCGCTCGCGCGCGCCACGAAGGCGCTCGACGAGCTCGAGATGGCGGCGAACTTCGACCGCCCCTACGACTCGCACGGCGCGATCGTCACGATCCGCGCCGGCGCAGGCGGGACCGACGCCGCCGACTGGACGGCGATGCTCGGCCGCATGTACCTGCGCTGGGCCGAGAACCACGGCTACGAGACGCACGTCGTCGAGGAGGCGCCCGGCGACGAGGCCGGCCTGCGCTCGATCACGTTCATCATCCGCGGCAAGAACGCGTACGGGATGCTGGAGTCCGAGCGCGGCGTTCACCGCTTGGTGCGCATCTCGCCGTTCGACAACCAAGGCCGGCGTCAAACCTCCTTCGCCGAGGTCGACGTCGTTCCCGAAACGGAAGAAGGCGAGCCGAGCGACGTCGAGATCAAGCCCGAAGACTTGAAGGTCGAGACGTTCAAGGCGAGCGGTGCGGGCGGGCAGTACGTCAACAAGACGGAGTCCGCGGTGCGCGTCTACCACCTCCCGAGCGGGATCGTGGTCGCCTCGCAGCAAGAGCGCTCGCAGATGCAGAACCGCGACGTCGCAATGAACATCCTGCGCGCGAAGCTCGTGCAGCGCGCGCGCGAAGAGCAGGAAGCGAAGTTGAACGAGCTGCGCGGAGACCGGATGGCGAACGAGTGGGGCTCGCAGATCCGCAACTACGTCCTGCACCCGTACCAGATGGTGAAGGACGTGCGGACCAACGTCGAGACCGGCAGCGCGCAAGCGGTGCTCGAAGGCGACCTGGACGGCTTCATCTGGCCGTATTTGCAGAACCGCAACAAATTCTCGCCCGTCCCAAGCGGCGATGCCGCGTAAGCGACCGCTATCTCTCAAACAGGGCGATAGTTTTCAGGAGCTTGAGCATTGCGTCGGCAGTGAGTTCCTTGCCCTCATATTCGCAGCGGTAAAGCCCTTGAAGGTTACTCGGAAGCTGAAGGCCCTTTTCAGTCAACAATATCACGTTCTTTCGATATAACGCTATTGCTGCGCCGATTTCAATAAGAACATTCTCATTGATGCGATAGACGGTATTGCCGTCAGCGTCTAAGAATTTCTCCTCGCCCGTCACATGGATGATGCCTGCGAAGCACGAACGCATGTCATCGAAGACTTTGTCCGGCACTGGCTTGGCAGTGGTTTCTCGCTCGATCGAAATAACGGGAACGAGCTCCTTAAGAGAAACGATCTCTTTCAGCTGTTCTAACACGGCCTTTTGTTTACCGTGTGATAGAAAGACTTTTACGGGCCGTTCCGTAGCGGCAACGGCGGAAAGTACTTGCTGAACGGTCGAAGGCTTCGGTTCCTCATCGATCGCCGAATCTAAATCGGCCGCTGGATAGAGCTCGACCGTAGCTTCGGTGCGCGTGCTTTGGATCGCGACTGCAGAGCGCGGTGCTGTAGTTAGTACGGCCCCCGTTGGTGCATCCAGCACCATTCCGGCCGTCCGCGCATTTTCTTTGAGAACTTGTATCGCTACCTGGGCTCGGTCCTTAGGAACGCCTAGCGATACCAGAACGTTCGCCCCGATCTCGTCATTTGGGAGCTTGCGTTGGTTATACTTTTCATAGAACTGCCGAGCGATTGCAGGCTTCATTGTCGCTTCGACGAGTGCACGAGCGTCCTCGCCATCTTCCGTCGGCGCAACAATTGCACGGCCTAGGTCGGTGAGCTTAATCTGAGCAGAGTTGTACGAACCAGCCGTGACGCCGTAGCCCACGGCTGATCCTGTCAATGTTCGCCAACCGCTGCTTGTTGGGGATACCCCTACTGCGACGGCTAACTCGCCGGGAGGAGCGTCCGATCCGGCAAACTGGTCCCAAAGTGCTTTCGGGATTTTTAATACCTTAGCAATGGGTTCGACCGGCATCTCAGTTTGCGAGAATCGCACCAGTGCGGGTCCCTTAGAGTTACTTTTTGCCACGTGAAGGGTCTCGGGAAAACATAAATCCAATCATTAACCCGCATCATAGCTAATGAAGCCACCACAGTCAAGGGCAAAACACCTCAGGATTAGGCATATGCAGGCAATTTGTACCAAAATGTGTTTACAAGGTAGCATCAATTGGAAGTGGAGGGCGATTTATAGGGCTTGCCTGGCCTGGGTGCCGGCCTGGCAGGCTCCGCTTTCGGCGGCTCCGTAACAATCTAGTTGTGACGAAGTCGCGATCGCGCATCGACGTCATCGTCGTCTGCTGGAACGACAAGGAGAAGATCGCCACCGCGCTCGACTCGGTGTTCGCGCTGCGCGAAGTCATCGAGGACCCGGCGTTCGCGAACGTCGTCGTCTCGGACAACGGCTCCGGGGACGGCTCGCGCGAGTACGTCGCGGAGCGCTACGGCGGGCGCGTGCGGATCGTCGAGAACGGTGCGAACCTAGGCTTCGCCGCGGCCTGCAACCGCGCGTTCACAGCGACTGCGTCGGAGTTCGTCTTTCTGCTGAACCCCGACGCCGAGCTCAAGGACGGCGCGTTGCGCGAGATCGTCGCGTTCATGGACGCGCACCCGGGGTGTGGGATCGCCGGCTCGCGGATCTACAACTACGACGGGAGCGTGCAGCAGTCGGTCGGCGAGTTCGACACCTGGGCCGGCGCGTTTCTGCGCTCGAGCGCGTGGGGCGAGTGGCCGGGGCTGCGGCGCTTCGCGAACGGCGCGAACCTGCGCGACTTCGCGACGTACGACGCGCCGCGGCAGGTCGATCTGCTCATCGGCGCCGCACTGATGATCCGACGCGTACTGATCGACGAGATCGGTCCGTTCGACGAGCGTTTCTTCCTCTATCACGAGGAGGTCGACTTTGCGAAGCGCGCGGCGGACGCGGGCTGGGAGACGTGGTTCGTCCCCGCCAGCGAAGCGGTGCACGAGGGGATGGGCAGCGCGCGCGGCCGGTACAACGTCGAGAAGCGCAAGCAGACGTCGCGCCGCAAGTACTGGATCAAGCATCACGGCCGGGTGTGGTATTGGAGCCTCGTCGGCGCGCTGGCCGGACGCTACGCGCTGTATGCGGGCGTCCTCGCCGGTGCGGTCATCGCCGGGCGGAAGCTGCTCCGATAGTGGCGCTCGCGCCG
>JAFAKB010000024.1 GCA_019235885.1 Candidatus Eremiobacterota bacterium
ACCGACGCGCAGGGTCAGCCCGCGGCGAGCACGGCGTCGTACATCGACACCGCCGACGCTGCGACGGTCGATGGCGCTGCGAGTGGCGCTCAGTAGGGTCGCACTCGGCGTTCTTGTCTCGGTAACGGTCGCAGCGCTGATCGGCCACGGGGCCGCCGCGCAGACGCGTCCGGCGCATCCGGTCGCGCACCTGGTGTCGCCGTTGACGACGTCGACGATCCCGCCGATGACGAAGGACGATCCGGCCGTGGGCGCACTCGTGCGCGACGCCGTGGTCGCCGGCCGCCGCGTGTCGTACGTCGGTCAGCTCTCGTCGATTCGCAGCGGCACCAAGCGCGCGTACGCGGTCATCGAGCGGGTCGAGCATCGCGCCCCCGACGAGACGCGCCGCACGTATCTTGCGCCGCAGGCGCTTTACGGACAGTTCGTGATCACCCGCGGCGCGATGTCGTGGGACGTCGACCCGAGCCGCAAGCGCGTCATCGTCAGCGAGAACAAAGCCGCGGTCGATCCGGTCGCGGTCGTCGACGACATCGCATTGCTCGACGGTAACTACCGCGCGGTGCGCACCGCGACCGATCAAGTCGCGAACCGCAAGACCGACGTGGTGGACCTCGTCAGCCGCTACACCGGCGAGCGGACCATGCGGCTGTGGATCGACGCGGAGACGCACGTCGTGCTCGCCAAAGAGGCGTACCACAACGACGGCTCGCTGGCGTGGCGCACGCGGTTCGACGACATTCGCTACACCGACGGCATCCCGCAGTCGATCTTCACCTCCGCGACGCCGGCGGGGTACGCGACGGTGACCGGGCGCTCGTACCAGCAGCCGCAGACGAACCCGAACGCGATCCCCGACGCCGGCTTCAAACCGATCAAGCCGAAGTACTTGCCCGAAGGCTTCGTCCTCGTCGGCGGCGACGTGAACGACGCCAAAGGCGTGCGCAACCTGCACCTGATCTACTCGGACGGGATCCGCACCCTCTCGCTGTTCGAGAACGCGACGAACCGCATCGCCGACTTCGAGGGGATGAAGCCGCAGACGATCAACTTCGACAAGCACGACGCGAAGTACGTCCGCGACGGGCCGACGACGCTGCTCGCCTGGCGCGAAGAGGGCCTGGCGTTCACGATCGTCGGGGACCTCGACCTCAAAGACCTGGTCAGCATCGCGACCTCCGTCGTCCCCTAGTGGCTTCGCCTGCGGCGAAGCCTTCGCGTTCGGCCCTTCGGGCCGATCCGCATCCCTAGCGGTCGAGATGAGGGCGCGTGATGGACGGGCGTGGGAGTTTCACTTTCGTCCGTTTCGGCGCTGCTCGCGCGAATCGGCTCGGCGCGCGACGTCGCGTTCGGCACGTATCTCTTGCCGCCCGGGCCGGTGCGCGATGCGCTCGTCGCCGCGGCGCGGCGCGGCGCGCACGTCGCGGTGACGCTGCAAGCCGACCCGTATCGTAATCCGGGCGGCGCGCGCGGCAACGAGGAGACGGCGCGCGCGCTGCGCGCGGCCGGCGCTTCGGTGCGGCTGCTCGAGAGCGCCGCGACGCCGTTTCACATCAAAGCGGCGGCCTGCGACGGCGTCGCGTTCCTCGACGACCGCAACTGGACGCAGCGCGGTCCGGAGATCGTGCTGGCCGACGACACGCCGCGCGACGTCGCGCTGGTGCGCGCGGCGCTGGCCGGCCGCGGCGGCGCCGACACGGCGCTCGCGACGCGCAAGGACGAAAGCCTGCGCCGTGAGGTCGAGCTGATCGAGCGCGCCGGAACGGCGGCGGTGACCGTCGAGACGGAGCGCGTCGGCACCTCACCGCTCACCGACGCGCTGCGGCGGCACGCGCGCGCCGGCGCACCGGCGACGCTGATCGTCGGCCGCACGAAGCACCACTCCGGGCTCGAACGCAGCGCGCTGGCGAAGCTCGCGCGCGACGGCGTGCGCGTCTGCGAGGGCGGGAAGAACGAAAAGCTCGCGCTCGCCGGCCGCACGGCGTGGATCGGTTCCGGCAACGCGACCGGCGCGAACGGACGCGGCGCCGCGCAGCTCGAGTGGGGGATGACGACGCAGGATCCTGCGCTCGTCGGCGCGGTGCGCGCCGCGCTCGCGCGCGACGCGCGCTGCGCTACATGACGCCGCGGATCGCTTTGACGAGCTCCGGCTCTTGGACCTCGCCGTCTTTGATCCAGGCGACCTTCTTGTTCTTGTCGATGAGCACCAGCGTCGGGAAGCCGCCCTTGAGATACTGCTGCGCGACCTTGAGATCGGGGTCGTATGCGAGCGGGTAGCGCACGCTGAACTGCTGGCCGAACGCGTTCACGTCGGACTGCGACTCCGGATCGCTGCCGTTCATCGCTTGCGGGCTGCCGCTGACCGCGACGATCGCGACCTTGCCGCCGTACTTCGTCGCGAGATCGTTGAGCGTCGCGGTCTCGCGCTGGCAGTGAGGACACCACGTCGCGAAGACCTCGAGCAGCACCGGCTCGTTGACCTGCGAGAGATCGAACGGGCCGGCATTCGTCGCCACGGAGAAGTTCGGCGCGGTGTCGCCAACCTTGAGCTTCGCCTCGATCGGCGCCTCGGAGGCGGCCTTCGGGATCGCGTTGCGCTGCGCCAGCCCGACCGCGACGACGATCGCGATCAGCACGACGCCCAGCGTCGCGTAGACGATCAGCCTGCGGCGGTCGGCGGGCGCGGAAGGCTTGCGGGTGCTCATGGGTTGTTTCCGATTCGGCGGTCGAGGGCGAGCGTCCCGGGGGCGCGCAGCGCGACCACGACGGCGAGCAGGACGAAGATCGCGTCGCGCGCGACCTCGGCCCAGGTCGTGACGGTCTTGTCGTTCGGTCCGAAGCAGCCGCAGGAGACCGTCATCCCGCGCACCACCGCCGAGGCGATCGCGCCGTCGAAGAGCGCGAGCAGCAGCACCGCGATCCACCCGGCCGCGCGCGTGAACAGCCCCAGCACCAGATAGCCGCCGAGCAATACTTCGAGGAACGGCAGCGCGAGCGCCATCGGCGCGATGACGGGCTGAGGCAGGATGCGAAAGCCGGCGATCTGCGCGGCGAACTCCGCGCCGTGCCCGATCTTCGACGCGCCGGCGACGATGAAGATCGCGCCGAGCACGAGCCGCAGCACGAGCACGGCGTGATCGACGAGCGTGGTGCGGCTCACCGGGCGCGCGTTCCGCCGAGCGCGGCTTCTTCGACCTCGCGCACCAGCGCGCGCTGCGCCGGCGGAATCGCGTGCAGCTCCGTGCGCTCCACTTCGACGTTCTCCTCGAAGCCCGCAATCGTCTCGGCAACGCACGCGGCGAGGACGTCCGGGTCGTAGCCGCCTTCGAGCACGAACAGCGCGCGGCCGCCGCAGTACTCCTCGGCGATCTCGCGCGTGAGCCGGCCCATCTGGCGCGCGAACGACGGATCGACGCCCAAATCGCCGACGGGATCGCCCGCGACGACGTCGTAGCCCGCGCTCACCACGATCAGGCTGGGCCGAATCCGGTCGGCGAGCGCGCGCAGCGTGCGCGTGTGGATCCCGACGAAGCCTTCGGTCGCGATCCCGCGCGCGTCGATCGGCACGTTCACCAGCGCCGCGCCGGCGACGACGCGGTTGTCGCGCGGATTGCCGGTTCCCGGATACGCCGGATCGGCGTGCGAGCCGGCGTACGAGACGCCCCCGCCGATCGCGGCCTGCGTTCCGTTGCCGTGGTGGTAGTCGAAGTCCCAGACCAGCACGCGCTTCCCTTCACCGTTTGCGAAGGTGCGGGCGGCGATCGCGGCGTTGTTGAAGACGCAGAATCCCATCCCGCGCGCGGGCTCGGCGTGATGGCCGGGCGGCCGCACGAGCGCGAACGCGCCGCGGCGGCCGTCGACGGCGGTTTCAAGCGCGACCAGCGTCGCACCGGCGGCGCGCGCCGCACCCTCGTACGAGCTGGCGTCGAGCACGGTGTCGCCGGTCGCGAGCTCGCCGAGACCGCCGGATTCCGCCAGCGCGTCGCAGCTGCGCCGGACCAGCTCGATGTACGCGGGCGGGTGAACGCGCGCGAGCTCGTCGGGGCGCGCCAGGCGCGTGTCGACGCGTTCGCCGAGCATTCCACGCCGCTGCAGCTCGTTCGCGACGACGCGCACCCGGTCGGGCGCTTCCGGATGCGGAACGCCGTTCAGGTGCGCGGTCAGGCCGTCGTCGTACGCGACGAGCATGGGGTTAGCCCGACTTTTTGGTCGTCGTGGCCGGCTTCTTCGTGCCCTTCTGCTGCCGGTCGATGGCGTCGATGAGCGACTTGATCTGGTTGTAACCCTGCGAGCCCGGCTTGACGTAGCCGAGCAGCTTGCGGTACGCGGCTTTCGCCTCGTTCGGTTTTTTCGCACCCTGATAGCACTGGCCCAGGCCGTACAGGATCGTCGGGTTCTGGCGCGAGAGATCGGGCGCGCCCTTGTCGAGCGCGTCGTAGACTTGCGCGCACTCGTTGTAGTTGCGCATCTGCAGGTCGGCCTGGCCGAGGCCGAGCAGCGCGTCCGGCGTGTGCTGCAGCTGGTACGAGGACTTGAACGCCGGGCCGGCTTTGTCGAACTGGCGGTTCGCCGAGTACGTCGCGCCGAGCAGCAGGAACGAGCGCGGGTCTTGCGGCGCGAGCTCGGTGACGCGCTTGAACTGATCGATCGCCTTCGGCAGCTGGTTCTCCGCGGCGTAGAGCTGGCCGAGCCGCGCGACCGCGTCGACTTGATCGCGGTTCGGGCCGGCGCCGGCGATGAACTCTCGCTCGGCTCCGGCGTTGTCTTTCTTCGAGACCAGGTAGTCGCCGTACGCGGTGTGCGCGGCGAACACGTTCGGGTACTGCGAGATCGCGCGCTTGAAGGTCGCGTCGGCCTCGCTGTCCATCTTTTCGCTCGCGTACACGACGCCTTCCTGATCGATCACCGCGACTTTGTCATTGGGATCCGTCTGCAGCTTGAGCAGCTGCTCGTAGGTCGCGATCGAGTCCTTGACGTTGTGCTGTGCCGCGGCGAGGCGCGCTTTGCCGATCAGCGCGTCGACGCTGTTCGGGTCGATCGTCAGGGCGCGGTCGTAGAGCTGCGCGGCGAGCGCGATCGCGTTCTGCTGCTGGTAGGTGCGCGCTTCGAGCAGGACCGCGCGCGGGTCTTTCGGGTCGAGCTTCGCCGCGGTCTCGAGCTGCTGGCGCGACTCGTCGAACTTTCCTTCGGCGGCCAGCACTTGGCCGTACGCGAGGTACGCGTTCTTGTCGTCCTTGTTGAAGGTCACCGCGCGCTTCGCGACGCGCTCGGCGTCCTGCGGCCGGTTCGCGGAGAGATACATGTTGGTCAGCGTCCCGAGCACGCCGGCGTTCGTCGGCTCGAGGTTTCCGGCTTGCTCCAGATCGGCGAGCGCCTCTCGGGAGTGCCCGAGCTGCTGCTGGGCGAGCCCGTCGACGTAGTACACCTGCGCGGTCTTGGTACCGCCGGCAAGCAGTCGCTGCGTGAGCGGAAGCGCGAGGTCGGCGCGCCCGATCTGCAGGTAGTCCGTCGACAGCTCGGACATCGCGGCCTTGTCGCTCGGATCGGCCTTGAGCCGCTTCTCCAGGCGCGGGATGGCGACGTCCATCGGCTCCGGCGTCGCCGTCGGCGACGCTTCGGGCGCCGGTGACGTGGCAGGCGCGGCCGAGGCGGCGGGGGCCGCCGGCTTCTTGGCGGCGAGGGCGGGGTGCGGGCCGGCGGCTGCGGCGAACGCGGCGGCGCAGAGCGCGAGGACGAGCGGGGCGAGACGGCGGTTCATGCTAGGCGTGTACAGCTTTCGCGTCGCGGACGAGCTTCGTCAACTCCGGAACGATGGCGAACGCGTCTCCGGCGACGAGGAGATCGGCGAACTCGGCGATCGGTGCGCCCGCGTCCTTGTTGATCGCGACGATCGTCTCGGACGTGCGCATGCCGACCTTGTGTTGGATCGCGCCGGAAATACCGACCGCGATGTAGAGCTGCGGGCTGATGGTCTTACCGGTCTGCCCGACCTGGTGTCCGTGGGAGACCCAGCCGGCGTCGACCGCCGCCCGAGAGGCACCCACCGCACCGCCGAACGCGTCGGCGAGGTCCTTGAGGATCGTGGTGAACGGTTCCGGACCGCCCATCCCGCGACCACCGCTGACGACGACCGACGCCTCCTCGACGCCGAGCTCCGCCGCGGCTTCCTCGACCTCGTCCTCCACGGTGACCGTGGAGGCCTTCCCGCTCGACGGAATCTGAACGATCTCACCAGCCCCGGGAGTTTCCTTGGCCGCGAAAACGTTCGGTCGGATCGCTGCCACGCCGTAGTCGGAGCCGGTCAGCTTGCACGTCGTGATGACCAAGCCGCCCAGCTTCGGCATCACGCACGAAACCTCGCCGCCCTCGGTCTTGAAGTCGACGACGTCGGCGTTGATTCCGCAGTCGACGCGCGCGGCAAAGCGCGAGCCGACGTCGCGCCCGATCATCGTGTTGCCCACGAGGACCAGCGATGGGCCGGAGCTCTTCGCCACGGCCTCGACCGCGTCGACGGCGCCGTCGATGAAGCGCTCTTCCTCCATCACGTGGATCTGGTCGAGCGGGTATTTCTTGAGCGTTTCGGCGGCTTGCTGCGCGCCGTCGCCGGCGACGACCGCATGGGCTTTGCCGCCGAGCTGATCGGCGATCGCGCGCGCCTGCGTCGCCGCTTCCAGCGATGAGCGCCGAATCGTGCCATGCTTGTGCTCGATATACGCAATGACGTTTTTCACAGGAACTTCCGGTCTTTGAGGAATTGCACGATCGCTTTCGCGCCTTCGGCGGCGTCCGGGGCTTGAATCACGTGGCCCTTCGCGCGCGCGGGCGGCGTCGCGAGGTCGGTGAGCTGCGCCTTTGCGCCGTCGGTTCCGACGGCGACCGTGAGACCGATGTCGGCCGCGGCGAGCTGTTTGATCTCCTTTTTCTTCGCGCCCATGATGCCTTTGAGCGACGGATAGCGCGGCTCGTTGGCGGATTTCGTCACGCTGACGACGGCGGGCAGCGGCGCCGAGACGGTCATGTAGCCGGTCTCGGTCTCGCGCTGCACGCGCACGCGGCCGCCGTCGACTTCGAGCTTGCGCGCGTACGTCAAGCCGGGGATGCCGAGCTTCTCGGCGAGCATTCCGGGAAGGTCGCCGCTGATCGCGTCGGTCGACTGCGTTCCGGTGACGACCAGGTCGGGCGACTGCGCTTTGATCGTCGCGGCGAGCGCGACCGCGGTGCCCCACAGATCGCTCCCGGCGACCGCGTCGTCGGAGAGCATGACCGCATCGTCGGCGCCCATCGCGAGCGCTTTGCGCACGATCTCCTTGCCGGACGCGGGAGTCATCGATACGATGGTCACCGTAGAACCATCGTTGAGCTTTTCTTTCAGCTGCAGCGCCGCTTCGATCGCGTACTCGTCGAACGGATTGAGAACCGTTTCGACGCCGGTGCGGACGAGGCGCTTGGTCGCCGGATCGATGCGCTTGTCGGCGTTCGTATCCGGGACGAGCTTGACGGTGACGAGGATCTTCAGCTTCCGAAACCTCCGGACGCACGAAACCCGGCGGCTCGCCGGGTCGTCGGGAACCTCCGAAGCTTCTGGACGCGGGCTACGAGCCCTTCAACCTATACAAAATAATAGGTTAGCGGAAAGAGGTCAAGAGCCGGGGAGCAGGTTCCGGCTCGAGTCCGTCAGAGCGGCGTCAGCGTCCAGCGCACGGTCGACGGTACGGCGCCGTTCGCGTGCGGCGTCGTGGTCTCGGTGCCGCGCGCGAGCTCGAGCCGCCCGCCGCGGAACGCCGACTCGACGTGATACGCCACCGTCGCCTGCACCATCGCACGCGCCGGCATGCCGTATCCGCCGGCCTGACCGTTGGCGCCGGGCTGGCCGTACCCGCCGTCGCCGCCCCGGCGCCGTCCGCCTTGCCCGTAGCCGCCC